>JAFGEX010000385.1 GCA_016931355.1 bacterium | reverse complement strand
TTTGGGCAGATTTCGGCGCGATGAGAAGTTGTTTTCTTTTTTCAGTGTTGCCTGATGCTGTTCCATCAGGCGAGCAAGTCGTTATGCAACAATAAATAATTTTTCTTTCCAAGTAAAAATAAAAGGGATAAGAATGATTGCTAAAAAATTACTGATGCTTTTTATTCCATTTACCCTTGTTTCATTTGCGTTCAGTTCAGATGCAGACCAATTACCAAATACTATTGATTATAAGCTCGATTTAAGAATAGATTATGCAACTAAGAAATTGTTTGGCAAATGCGAAATAACAATCTTGAACGAGACGAACCAACCAATAAAAAATGTTCCTATTTTATTGTATCGACTTCTTTCGGTGAAAAATGTTGCGAATGAAAACAACGTATCTTTGCCTTTTTCTCAGAGCATTACGAGCATATCTGGTTGGGAACAGATACAAGTTAATTTCATAGAGATATCTTTAGGTAAAATATTATCGCCAGGTGAGCAAAGCAAAATCAATTTAGAATACGAAGGATATTTGTTCGGATACTCTGCAGAAGGTTGGCGGTATGTTAAAGATCATATTGATAAGAGTTTTACACTAATAAGAACAGATGGTTTTGGTTATCCAATAATTGGCTATCCAAACGAACGGGATATGATGAAGATAGCGCAACAACAATATGATTACCTGATAAATGTCACTGTTCCAAATGAAATGATTGTGGTAACTGCAGGTAAGTTAATAGAACAAACAAAAACTGATAATGAATCAAAATTTGTATTTCACAGCAAAGAACCGTCCTGGCGTTTGGATATTGCGATTTCGGATTATAATATTTTTGAAAAGGGTGAAAATAAGGTCTATTATTTTACAAGCGACAGTCTGGGTGCTCAAAAAGTCATGAGCGCTTTGCAATCCTGTTTTGAAATATACACGGAATGGTTTGGTCCGCTTGACAATTATCAAGGATTTTCAATAATAGAGGTTCCTGAAGGATATAGTTCACAAAAAGATATCACTGCAATAATTTTATCAGCAGAAAACTTTGATGAGTCAAGGGAGATGCATACCATATATCATGAGATAGCACATTCATGGAATGTTACAAATTTGGATGTTCAACCTTGTCGGTTTGAAAGTGAAGGTTTTGCTCAATTTATGCAGTTTTTAATGGCAGAAAAATTAGACAACAATGAGAACGCCGTTTCTGAAGCAGCGCAAAGAAATTTAGATAGAGTAAGGAACGCATTTAAAGAAAAGGAAGAATGTCAATCTATACCAATCAAAGATTATGGTGTTCATGATATGACAGATTTTTCATACACATTGGGCATGGTGGTGTTTGCCCTATTCTATGATATAATTGGCCAGGAGTATTTTAATGAGATAATTAAATCATTCTATAAGGAAAATCATTTAAAAGGTGCGACTTTAAATGAGTTCATTCATCATTGTAAACGAATAGCCCCCATTGATCTAGAGAGCTTTTTTGATGATTGGATTTACACAACAAGGGGGATAAAGCTTGTTGTTGGCGGGAAAACATTTAATGAGCTCAAAGAATATTATAAAGACAACTAGCGTTTGCATGGCTGAATAATCCATTGCTGCACCGGATTGGAACAGCCGATTGTTTTATACAAATTGGATGGTGATGAAATGATTTGTTCTTTTTTCAGTTTCATCTGATGCTGTTCCAGCCGGTGAGCACCTTGTATTATGTTTATTAATTAAAATGGATATATACAAAGGTCGTCGTCTAAAAAAACAATATTTTGATATTTGCACAAAAGAGAGGTAACCGCGAGATGAATGTGAACAAATTAAGACTTGTTACAATTTCAGTTTTCATTTTATTTTCTTGTAACAAAAATCAAAACAGTATTGATAAAATTGGGAATTTAACGATCGTTCACTTGCATGGGACACCCTATCAAAGAGGATATGATTACGGCCACATGTTAAAGCATGAAATTCGCGATATCGTTGAGATATGGAAACAGGAAGTTGAGACAACCTTCAGCCAGGATTTCAACACGATCATTCAACATTTTTTTCAATCGACTTCATATGTTGCAACAGCAGAAAAGTATATGCCGGATTTGTTGAAAGAAATCAGAGGTATTGCCGAAGGTTGCGGAATTGACTATAACACAATATTAGCATTACAGATGAGCGAAGAAATTGATGCACATTCAGATGATTCTATGGCAAACAAATGTACATCCATAAGCATAAATAAAACAGATTCAACTTCTACTTTTCTTGCCCAAAATATGGATCCTCCATTATATTTTCATGGAAAACCCACGTTATTACATCTGACAGACCCTGATAACAAAAGCGAGAAATTCGTTTTTACATTTCCCGGATTAGTCGGATTATGCGGATTAAATTCTAACAGCGTTGGGGTTGCCTGTAATGGCATTTCGATGCTGAATCATACTCATACCGGATTGCCTGTGGCATTTATTCTCCGCATGCTATTAGAACAAGAGAATGAACAATCAGCATACAATTGTATTGAAAAATTACCTATTGCCATACCCCAATGTTATACAATAGGCGGAATACAAACTGCAAGATGTTATGAATGTTCGGCTCATGACAAGAAAGTCTTTTATCCTTTTGAGGAAAAGAGCATTACGATACATACAAATTTTTCAATTTCAAACCGAGATTTTAATTCAAAATATATTGAACTTCTTAAAGAATACGGTAAAACAGTTGATGATCCGTATTATTGTCCGCGATATTTTAATGTCTATGATAAGATGGTAGCATTTGATTTCCAATTGAATTTTGAGAAAATCAAACAGATATTGAGTTCTACGGATTCAGACTTGGAGCCTATTTCCAACGAAAATACATTTGGAAGTCTGATTATGGAATTATCTGAAAATCCGATTTTGTATATTTCTCCCGGCAAACCAGACAAAACAAAATTTATAACATTAAAGTTTTGACTGCTTTTCCCTAAAAGAATTAATTAGAAATGACATGATTATTCAACCACACAACAATAAAATGGGGCTGATCGTAACATACAAAATTTCAACTGTATGGGGGGCTGGATTTGCAGGAAGTTCAGATTTTATTTTTAGGTGTCCGCTTTGTTTCAGTGGTTGATTTAAACATCAGCCGAAAGGTTTTACTATGGACAAAAAGCTCTTTGTCATCGCAATGGCAATAGGCACGGTCGTAATCACGACATTGCTTCAGGTGTTCATGCAGGGGCGTCAGTTGAATCCGGAGGCAAAGCGACTGTTGTGGATGACCTGAGCCGCAGGGGTTGTCGCTCTGATCGCAATGAGGACCTGAAACGCAACGTTAAACCGCTTGAGGGCATGCTTTCTAAAAACAAAGGCTGGTTTCACGAGGCATGTTGGCGTGGATCCTCTCGCGCATCCCCCAGCAAAGGAAGAAGATCATGACGTTCCCGCTCAGAAGTCTCACGCTCTTGCTTACGACCATCATTGTCGTTCTAGGAATACTGCTGGCGGATACGTACGATGGATGTGGCTCGGATGCCAAGCTCGTGCGTCTGAATCAGCTTAACTCTGCATGCAGCTGACGGCCGCTGCCGTCACGCCGACTGCGGAACAACCGGCGCGCCGACCCGCCGGGGCGGCGGGTGCGGTCGCAGCCGATGCCGACATTAAAAAGAAAAAGATATGACAGACATTAAAAATTTTCCCCGGACCGGGTTCCCAAAAAACTGTTGCCCGAAGCGGATCCATCCATTGAACACGTCAATCAATATTTAGTAGATTCATTATGTTACATAGCTATGATCCAGAATGAAATCGTTGGAGTCTGTGTCTTAAAATCCATCGGCAAAAACAGAATGGAGTGATTCAATATCGCCGTCTTACCGGAAAAACAGAAATCAGGAATTGGGTCACAATTACTTCAATTTGTTCTGGAGCGTCTCAGAGAAAAAAAATTGAAACAATGGAACTGGGAACGTGTACCTTTGGTTATCAATTGACATTTTATCAACGTTTTGGTTTTCGAGTGGACTCCATACGTAAAGACAATTTCATCAACAATTATGATGAACCCATTCTTGAAAATGATATCCAACTGAAAGACATGTTACGATTGATTCTGAAGCTGTGATAAAAACCATTTCACCATTGCATGAGCGCGGCTGTTTTCCACGCCGATTCTCCGCCGCTCTGAGAAAAACACCGTTGATGCTGGTGTTGGCCCGGCAACAATGCCAGATGAAGAGGAACATCAGAAAAGCGGCTACGAACCGCCATGAGCACCCGATACCGAAAGGCTTCCTGTATGAAAGTTAAAGCCGTTCTCGCCGCGATTGCAGTCATCGCCTCCATGACCGGGTGTGGTAAAAACAGGCCGAGTCTGTCCTCGCGAGAGACCCCCGTCGCCGCGCGCGACACAGTCGCGACCAAGCCCGGAACCTTCAGCCGAACCGAGCTCATCGACGACGCGCGCCAGCTCTCTGATATCCTGGAAGAGTCGCACCCCGATCCGTACATCAACGGGGGCGGACGCATCGCCTTTCACCGCCGTCTCCACCGGGTGCTGAACGCCATTCCCGACCAGGGAATGACGAAAGACGCGTTCTACCGTCTCCTCCGTCCCTTTGTCGCAGGCGTCGGGGACGCGCACACGAATCTCCTCAGCGGCTACGATGTGGACTCGCAGCGCCCCGGGGGAATTCCCCTTGCTTTCCGGGTCATCGAACAGTCACTCGTCGTTGCCGGCGTCTGCAAACCGGACCAGCGCGGCCTGCTGGGGAGCCGGTTGATCTCCGTCGAAGACGTGCCGCTGGAGGAGCTTGTCGAGCGCCAAAGAAAGATGTGGGGTACCGACAACACATATCATGCTCTGCAGAGCCTTGCCGATCAATCGCTCCGGTACCGGCAGTATCTGCTCGATCTTGTCCCGGAATGGGCAGGCTCGGGGACTGTGCGGATCGCGGTGCTGACGAGCAACGGCGAGACGAAGACGCTCGACCTGGCCCCGGCAGCCTCCACGTGCCTGTGGATCGCACCGAAATCACGGATCGACCTTCCCGTCCCCGGGGAGTCGGGTTTCCTTTACACTTTCTTGAAGCAGCCGGATCCTTTTGAGGAGATCCTGTATCTCCGCTTCACCCACATGGCGGGGTACCGCGAGGCGAAAGAGGGGCGGCATCCCGTTCAGACCAGGATCACCCATCCTCCCTCGGCGACAGAGACTTTCCGCAAGATGACCCGGGAAATGAAACAACGGCGAACGGAGACCCTGGTGATAGATGTCCGGGGCAATAGCGGGGGAAACTCGCTCATCGTCGACATCCTCGTCTACTTTATGTTCGGCAAGGAGAGGCTTCGTGAGCTTCACGGATTCGGATCCGGTGAGAGCGGCGTCTTCCGTTACTCGGAGCTTTTTTTCCAGGACCGACCCGATCAATCGCTCGAGAAGATCAACTCGGGCCGACGGGTTCCGTTGATCACCGGCGACTACGAGTTCGGCTGGTCGTTCGCGGACGGGGAGCCGATCGCGAAGAGGACCCCTTCGCCGGATGAGCCTCCGGGATTTCAGTTCCTGCGCGTGTCCCCGACATTCGGCCCAGAGTTCGAGTCCGGCATAGACGGCGGAGTTTTTCATCCGGCGAAGGTATTCGTTCTCTGCGACGCCGGGACGCTCAGCGCCGGATTCAGCGTGGTCGCGGCCTTCCATTCCCTGGGCGCCGTCCTCGTCGGCACTCCGTCCGCGCAGGCACCCAACTCTTACGGGGCGGCGGCGGTCTTCCGGCTAAACCACACGGGTATCCGAGGGATGGTGCCGATGATCGCTGCGATGCACTTTCCGCACGACCCGTCGAAGGCCCACGTCCTCACCGTTGATTATCCACTGACCTACGACCGGCTTGCATCGTATGATTTTGATCCTCATGCTGAGTATCTTTACGCGGTCGAACTGATGTCAGCCGGCCAGTAGGCGTTTGAGCCAGGTCTCTATGACGAGCCGTTTCAACAATGGGATCACATGACACCACACGTATTGGACGGGAGCACCGCCGGCATCCACGTCCTGACGATGATGATTGCAGGGAAAATGTTCCGGAACGGCGTGGTGAAGGCTGAGTGAAGCGCCCAGCAACGGCATGCAGCGGACGACGCTTCGCTCCGCCGTTGATGCTGAGCGTGATGCGGATATCAATTTGAATCAAAGGAGAATTCATGCATAAATGCGTGAAAGTAATCGCAATTTGTTTCCTGCTATTGAAGCTCCCCGTCAGCTCGCAGCGGGGAATCTTCGATCTGTAAGGAAAAAAGACATTGAGATTCGCTCGCTTACCCCGGGTCAAAGCCCGGGGCAAGCCCCGGAGAATGCTCTCGCGGATAGATTCAATTTGAGTTTAGGAGACAAATATAAAATTCTGTTCATTGTATGAATTTTCGTATAGCGGCTTGGCAAGTTAAATCAGCCTTCAAGGCTTGGTCTGTTGGAGGTGCCCCATGCAAGTAAAACAAAGTCAAACTGGATTCGGCTTTTGGTTGTGGTGGGTAATTGCATCTACCATTGGCTGGGTTGTGGGTTTCATCGCGGGCTTTGCTTCGGGTTCTGGCATCGTTGAGGATGTTTTTGGGAACAATGCACTCGGATTTACATTCGCGTATTTCATGTTTGGAGCTTTGCTTGGATCCGTGGTCAGCTTCATGCAATGGCTTGTCTTTCGCCGCCATGTCTCCAGGGCGGGCTGGTGGATAGTGGCAGGCACTGCGGGCTTTGCCGTGGCCGGGGGCGGCGGCTACGGTGCTGCGGTTGTAGCCTTCGGCCTCTCTGAAGCGTTAGAAAGCCCTGCCGCACTCATGGGATGGAGCGCCGTCGCGGCTTTTGGCGGGGCCATGACGGGCATCATGCAATGGATCATCCTGCGGACGCAAGTCGCCAGAGCCGGCTCGTGGGTGTTGGCAAGTGCGGCGGGTTGGGGATTGGGCATGACGGCGGGCCTAATCGGTATTGTATTGGAAGCCGGGACCTTGCTGGAATTGTTGTCGCTGGCCTGTGGCGGGGTAGTGTTGGGAGCGGTTACGGGAGGAGCGCTGACCCGGTTGTTGCAAAAACCGGCACCCCAAGTCTAACTGGAGAATGATTCACCCTGTTTTTGTGGTTGTTCTGGCGGTCGGGCTTCCCGGGGGCATACGACCCACAACCGGTTGCAGCGGACGGTACGCTGCACGGCCCGCCGCTGAGCTCGAACGTTGTTCAAAGTGTGAGGAGGATAAAATGTTCTCAAAATCCGGGCATTTTATGGTTCTGTTTCTGCTCTCCCAAGTGATTTGTTTAGCACAAACTGATACATGGATCTACAGGGCACCCATTCCAAAAGGCCGGACATTTGCAGGCGGATGCGTCCTTGATGATAAGTTTTATGTTATTGGAGGAACTCCTGCGACTTCAGCAACCGCCTTTGTTGAGGCATACAGTCCAGCAACGGATTTATAGGAGAAAAAAGCAAATTTGCCCGCAGCGAGATGCTATCCAATTGTATGCTCATTTCAGGGTCGGATTTATGTTTTTGGAGGATCGCCGGGAATGTGGTCGAGTGCACTCAAGACGGTTTATGTCTATGACCCTCAATCAAATTCGTGGGATCAGAAAAAAGACATGCCTTACGCGGTTGGCTACAGTGGAGTCGCTGTTGCGGGGGATATGATTTATCTGATCGGTGGAACGATGAGCGCGTCAACTCCACCCCTTGCAACCGTTATGGCTTATGATGCTTCCAGCGACAATTGGACGCTAAAAACTGAAATGCCCACAGCCCGTTATGGATTAGCGGCCTGTGTGGTGGATGGAAGGATATATGCCATTGGCGGCACAACAGAGAAATGGGAGACGGTTTCATATAAACATGTTGAAGTTTACGATCCGACGACCGATACATGGGCACGAAAAGCAGACCTGCCAAACGGACGTTGGGGCCTGTTCGCAGATGTTGTAGATGGATGGATTTATGCAATCGGGGGACGATCGGGAAGCTACAGCAGCTCAACCAATGAAGCATACAATCCTGATACCGATACTTGGACATCGAAAAGCCCGATGCAGAAGCCGAGAACAGGGCTTGCAGGGTGTATCCTCAATAATAGGATTTATGTGACCGGAGGACATCAGGGACCTCCAATCGTTATGCATACTTCACTTGAAAAATACGAACCGGCTGCCACCGAAGTCAACGAGAAAGTGATGACCCAACCGCAGCAATTCATAGTGTCCCAAAATTTTCCAAATCCTTTCAATTCTTCAACAAAAATTCATTATTACTTGCATGAACCCAATCATATCCGCCTGGAAATTACAAACATAAAAGGAGAGTTGGTCCAAACCGCCATCAATGAAATGCGGAGTGCCGGGAACCATGTCGTACAGATGAACACGAACCATCTCCCGAGCGGAATTTATTTTTATAAATTACGCGTTGGAGATCAAGTTACTGTTTCAATAAAAATGATATCCATGAGGTAGTGTGCACATCACAAAATGATCCTGTCGACTGCGACAGCCGTTCTTTGATACAGGTTTCGGATCGATCAAAAAAGCATCAACGGCAGCTGATGTTCTTGTTGGCTGCACAAAGGCACACCCAATGAAGATGTATATACTCATCAAAGAGGATGTCCCGATCGGCTTTGCTGTTCTCGCAGCTGCCCATGCTTCCCTTGCCGCCTATTTGAAGTTCAAGGACACACCGGAAACCGCAGAATGGTTGTCCGGCCCGTTCTACAAGGTTGTCTGCCGCGTGAATGAAAAGGAGTTTGAGCAGGCCAAGACTTTTCCAGATTACGTGGTGCTGACAGAGGCCGCCTTGGGCAATCGGGAAGTAGCAATAGCGTTTCGCCCCAGAAAAGAATGGCCCAAACCCTTTAAGGACTATCGGCTTCTCAGATGAAACCGCTGACCAGGAATGACGAGCGAACCGGCTCCTCCTGCCCGGAATAAGCAGGTCGCCGTCCACTGGGAGCAAAATGCTTAAAAGTTGGGCCTGAATCGTCTTTGTTGCAGGACAATCGGCGCCTGACCCGCGAATGAAATCAGACTGAACAAAGCCCGGTTGCCTTTACGCAGGCCGTTGACCAAAATATTCTTCTGCGGGACGATTCGCAAAAATGTCGTATATTCTCATTGACGAAAGAATCGATTTCGAAAATGGAGACGGAGATTGACATGAAAATCCTGAAATATCATCAAATGACTCCAAGGAAGCCGGAAAGCGCCGGGGTAAAGGGCGTTGCAGGACGTGTCGTCATTGGAAAACAACAAGGGGCGGAAAATTTCTTTATGCGACTTTTTGAGGTTGATCCGGGAGGAACCACCCCCAGGCATGTTCATGATTGGGAACATGAAATATTCATCCATGCGGGTCAGGGAGAAGTCTACTCCAAGGGAGTCTGGCATCCGGTCCAGGCGGAAGACGCGATATTTATTCCGGCGGACGAGGAACATCAAATTCGGAACAACGGTCCTGATATCCTGGTCTTTTTATGCCTGATTCCTTCAAAGGCTCCAGAACTGTAATAGCAGAGATGAAAATATTTGACATTGAGGATTGAGAAGGGATTGACCATCTGAATCCGGGCCCAATCCGTGCCTGCAGCCGGTCGCCGGAGCTCCGGATGCAATTCGGGAAATGCGGAACCGGTTTTCCAATCGCCCCATATTTCCCGATCCGGACAAAAGAAATCCCGGGTTTCCTGCGAGGAGGAAGCCCTTCATTTTGGCCCTGATCCGGGAAGCCGGGGCGATGAGGCGATGATGAAATCAAAAGTAAAATAACCATCCATCCACATGAAAGGGGCCGCCATGAAGAAGTCATTTTCAGGATTTCTGTTGTTTTTTCTATCCTGTTCCCTGGCCGCCCAACAGACCCTGGTGCCGCTCTATGATGGACCGGCGCCGGGTTCCGAAAAATGGACGCAAAAAGAAGTGGAATATACGCAATGGGGCGGGAAGATGGTACGGAACGTGGTCCATCCGACTCTGACCGTTTTCTTGCCCGAAGAAAGCAAGGCCACCGGCGCCGCTGTGGTCATTGCACCCGGAGGAGGCTTTTGTTGGCTTTCCTGGGATACCGAAGGAATCCTGGTGGCCGACTGGCTTCGGGCGCACGGCATCGCTGCATTTGTATTAAAATACCGCCTGGCGGACATGGGACAAACCGAAGAGGCGTTTCAGCGGAATTCACAGGAATTCATGCAACAAATCATCCGTATCGCAAACAGTGATGACCCGGAAGAAGAACTGCAGAAACATGAAGAGGTGGCCAATGTCATCGCGCTGGCACAAGAGGACGGCAGGCAGGCCATCAGACATGTCCGTTCCAATGCGTCAAAATATGATATCGATCCGGAACGGATCGGCCTGATGGGGTTTTCCGCCGGCGGGATTCTCACCCTGGGTGTCGCCCTCCATCATGATGCGGAAAGTCGTCCTGATTTTATTGCGCCCATCTATGGTTTTGCCCTGGGTGACCTGGTTGTGCCGGCTGATGCCGCTCCCCTGTTTTATGCCTGTGCAGCAGACGACGGATTGATCGCCCGGCAGGCGGCGAAACTCTTTTCGGCATGGCAGTCTGCCGGAAAAGGCCTTGAGTTTCATGTGTATTCGAAAGGGGGCCACGGTTTCAGCATGCGTCAGCGGGGGTTGCCCGTTGACCATTGGATTGAGCAATTCGAAGAATGGTTGAACACAGAGGGATTTTTAAAATGAATTTGAAATTCACATTCGAAAGCGACGAAGAATCTTCGATCTTTAAGGAAAAAGACATTGGGATTCGCTCGCTCACACCGAGGCAAACCGCAGGGAATGTGCTTGCTGCCAGACTCAAATGGTTGATCCTGCTCGCCGTCACGGCAGCGATCCGGGCGGCTGCTTCAGTCCCCCCGTCCTGCTCCGCAATGGTGGACGGGGGCTATACGAGCCGGCCGGGGGCGCTGGTGGACGGCAAGCCCGTGTACCGGACCATCGGTGAGGCCCTTCAAACCGTCCCAGCCTGCAGGGAAGGTTCATTCATCATCTTCATCCGCAAGGGGATTTACCACGAGAAGATCAGCATCGATGCCAACTCCATCCATCTCATCGGGGAAGACAGGGACAGCACGGTCATCACATTCGATGCGGCTGCAGGCGCCCCTGCACCTGACGGGAAGCCGTACGGGACGAGGGGCTGCTTCACGCTGGCCGTCATGAGGCCGGATTTCCGGGCTGAAAACCTCACCATCGAAAACAGCTTCGATTATCCGGAAAATGCGGCAAGGCCGGATAAGAACCCCTCGAAAATCACGGACGCACAGGGCGTGGCGGTCATGACCGCGGAATCCAGTGACCGGGCCGTTTTCATCAACTGCGTCATCCGCGGATATCAGGACACCCTTTTTCCGGATGCGGGCCGACATTATTTCCTGCAGTGCAGGATACTCGGCCATGTGGATTTCATTTTCGGGGCGGGACAGGCCGTTTTCGAAGACTGCGACATTGTGTCCAGGGACAGGAAAGGCAAGGATCCCACCGGATACATCACTGCCCCCAGCACGCCCATCTCCTTCCCGTACGGATTCCTGTTCCTGGACTGCTGCCTGCTCAGGGAGACGCCGGACCTCCCCGCCGGATCCGTCAGGCTCGGCCGTCCCTGGCATCCGGGCGCGGATCCCGCTGCTTCGGGCAGCGCCGTGTTCATCAGATGTCTCATGGAAGACCATATCGGACCTGAGGGTTACGCTCCCATCTCCTCACGCGATACCACAGGCCGGAAAATCATTTTCGACCTGGAGAAGGATTCCCGCTTTTTCGAGTTTCACAGCCATGGCCCGGGCGCATTGGAAAGTACGTCCAGGCCTCAACTGGACGAGAAGGCGGCAGCCTGGTATCAAAAGGAATATGTCCTGAACGGCTGGAAACCGTGGGAGGAAATGGAACGATAACCGTTCCTGCGGAGACCGTGGGAACGAGAGCTGCCCGTACTGGCTCCCAGCGTCCCGCTGGGAGCCAGATGACCGGACCCCGGGGTGGGACCCCGAGGTTGAAAAAATAATCCTTCCTGCGGAGACCGTGGGAACGAGAGAACGAGAGACGGAATGATCTGACCCCGGGGTGGAACTGGGGTCCATCCAAACAAAAAAAGGTAACCTTCCGAGAGAAGGTTACCTTTTTTTACAAACAACAACAGACCGAATTGGGCAGACCGGACAATCCTTAGAAACCAAACATGGCAATCACCGGATCAGCGCCATTTTCACCGTCCGCATTTCGCTGCCCGAACGCAGTCGCGTCATATAAACGCCGGACGGCACCGATTGTCCGGATTCATCCGTCCCGTCCCATGCCACGCGGTGCACGCCCGCCTCGTACACAGAGGCTGCCAGGGTGCGTATCACCCGGCCGGCTGCGTTCACGACCTGGATATCCACGCGCTCCCTGGAAGGCAGCGAAAATTCCATCACCGTGCTGGAATTGAAGGGATTCGGATAGTTGGAGGACAGCGCAAAGGCTGCGGGCGCAGCTTCGACACGCTCTTCAACAGCAGTCGGACTCACGATGCGGATGCGGTCGAGGTAGATTTCACTTTCCGGCTGGGCTGCAGTCTCCGAAACGAACTGGAGGCGCTGCACCCGTGTCCAGTCGGGCATGCCCTGTCCCCCGTTGTACCAGGTCCTGTCATCCGGATCCCAGGCGCCCTGGTCCTCCATGTTGAGCAGGGGGATGGTCACGCTTTGCCAGTCCCCGTCGAACGGCACCACGCTGTTGTCCACATGGTAATTCATGCGCCAGGGCAGCTCCTCCATGTCGTCGTTCGTGTCCTCGAAGCGGGCCTGGATGTGCCCGTCCGGATTGTCGCAGCGGAGGAAGAAATCGAGCACGTAATCCGCTGCAGCCAGGTCGGAAAGGTCGCGGAACAGCGGGAAGAAGAAATCAACGGCGCACCATTGCCCCGGATAGAGAATGCCCATGCAGTATTTGCCGCTGGCCGGATTGTCCTCCACGAAAAAGTTGGGCTCCCCGTCGCCGAGCCAGAATCCGACGCGTGCCGCTTCCGTGGCCTCCTCGTCGAAGATCGTAAAACCTTCCTGCTCCGTGACGGGCATATAATCGCCTTTGACCGGAGGGGTCAGGCCGAGCGCAAGGGCCAGGGTGTCGTTGATGTCATAGGCGAAATTGGAGAATTGCAGGTGCCCGTAGGGATTGGTGTCATAGTCATTATAGAAACCGTAGTTTCCCCTGAAGGAGGACAGACACCAGGCAATGCCGATCTGTTCCATGAACTGGCGCACGGTCTCGAACCAGGCGCCGCGGTAAACAGCAGGGATGTGCCAGGATTTCGTGCCGTTCCACTGGTCGCCTGCGGCAGCGCCAAGAGCCGCGCAGTAAAGCGGACCCCCGGTAAAAGAGAAAGCGGTCTGGATACGGCTCCTCACCCAGTCCTGAGTCCCCTGGGTCGCGTACTGCCCAAAAGCTGTTTCCGCAGCAGTGCCCGCATCCGCTGCGTCCATGGCGGGCATGGCTGCAGCGTCGTATGGAAAGGGGACAACGACCGTGTTGTAGGCCACACCCCTGTAAGTGGTCCCCTGGCGCGCGAACACGGGCGGGTCGAACATGGAGAAGGCATACATGATTTTCGTATCCGACAGTGGAGTCAAAACGGCAAGCGAATCAATGGAATATGCGCCGCTGGGGCCGACCACGATAAAATGGTTCGTGTCCTCCTCGCGTATGCCGGCCACAATATCTTCGGCCACGGTACGCCATCTGGCAGTGGCAATGGTTTCCCCCGGAGCGGTCAGAATTTCATAATAGAGCAGGGATTCGGCCGCATCCTTGAAATGCGCTGCGACCTGTTTCCAGATGAGGGTGAGCTGGTCCCTGACCGTTGCCGCGCTCTCGTTTGTCACCGCAGGCCCTGTATTCGCGATGACGATCTTCAATCCCGCATCGGATGCCATCTGAACGGCGTTGTCCAGGATCTTCAGCGTGATGGGGCTCACCGGATAATCCGGCGGCGCGCACGAATAGACGTTGAAATTGACCAATATGCGGACATGGTCTATGCCCAGGGAGGCGATGTTCTGGAATTCGCTCAGCGTGTACCGAGTGGTCTGGGCATGGTAATCCTCTGTCGTGTTGAGCCAGTCGCCGATCGTGACACCCCGGCTCGGGATGGTGGCTGCATGAATTTGCGATACAGCGCCCACCAGGCATGCGGACAGGACAAGGAAGTAGAACAATCGATTGCGTTTCATTGGGATCTCCTTTGAAACATGTGTGAGGTGAATCGTTCAGCAAACATGTTCCCCAACACAAACCGCCGGGGAACCTCAATCTACCCCTCATTCACCTTTGACCTTGACTGTATGCCACCCCCTTTCTGACAAATATTTTTAATATCAGGAATACATCCTGATTTTATGATTTTTGGCGCAAAAAAACAAGTAAAAAAATGTCACTTTTGATTGTTTGAATCTGTCAGCGAGCGCATTTCCTTTTGGCTTGCCGCGGGGTAAGCGAGCGAATCCAAATGTCTACTTGTTTACAGATCGAAGATTCCCCGCCGCGCTCTGCCGGAAAGCTTCAATCTGTCATGAGACGCCTTCTTCAAGGCTGATCCCGAAGTAAGCGAGCGAATAAAACAGTTTTTTCCCTCCGATTTGAAAATTCCCATAAAGCTCACTGCCGGGGATCTTCTCTCTCTGATTGCAGGGATTCCCTGAGTCCATAAAACGTATTTTGTATTTGCATTTTGAATCCCGATTATTTAGTTTTAAACAATTCGAACAGCGCAGGACCACGGCATGCTCCGCCCACACGACAAGGAATGGAGCTCCCCGTAGCCTGCAGATGGTTTGCCGGCTATTTTTCTGAAAGAGAGTCTGCAGGATTTTAAAAAAACCATTTGTATCGGCCCGCCTTCCCGGGAATGAACTACCCCACCGCAAGCAGCGGAGTATTAAAAGAAAATTCAATAGATCATACGCCCCAAGGGGCGGGGAATGTGACCCATAGAGATCAAACCCGCGCACAGGCCCGGCAAAAGATTCAGAAAGGTTCCAACATGAAAAAATCCCTTTTCCATCACTCTCTGATGCTGCTCCTTCTTACCGGATGCACAGGTCATTCCCAGACCCTGGCCCCAGGCTACGAGGTGGGCGTCTGGCGGGGCTTCCGGTCTGTGGCCGTTTCCTACACATTCGACGACGCCTGTTCCAATCAGTTTGCCCTGGCCATCCCCATGTTCAACGAACACGATTTCAACCTGACCCTGTTCACAGCCACAGGCACGGATTGGATCGGACCGCCGAACTGGACCCGGCTGCAGGAAGCCGCGGACCAGGGCCACGAAATCGCCAGCCATTCCGTCACGCATACGAACATGAGCGGCATGAATGATTCCCTGCAGAATTTCGAACTGGAAGCATCCAAGGCGGACATCGAGGCGCATATCACAGGACAGAAATGCGTCACGCATGCCTATCCCTTTTGTGTCGCAGCCAAGAAATCCATAATGGAAAAGTACTATATCGCGGGGCGCATCTGTTCGGGAACCATCGTTCCGCGCAATCCCGCGGATTTCATGAATATCAGCTCGTTTGTCTGCGGAGACCAGGGGTCCACGAGAACGGCAAAGGATTTCATGGCCAGGGCCAGGTCCGCGATCAAGTCCAAAGGCTGGGCTGTGTATCTGCTGCACGGCATAGACAACGACGGGGGCTGGTCCCCGGTTGCGTCCGAGGAGCTCCGGGCCTCGCTCGACTCCCTGTCCGCGAACGCGGACCTGTTCTGGGTCGAGACATTCGGCAACGTCGTGCGCTATATCAAGGAACGCAATGCCGTATCCATTGCTGAAACCTCGGTTCAGGACGGCAGCATCACGGTGCAGGTGACGGACGAACTGGACAATGAGATCTACAACTACCCGGTCACCATCCGGCGGGTGCTCCCGGAGGGCTGGCCGTCTGCAACAGTTTCCCGGAACGGACTGGCTGTCCCTTTCCGGATGGTGGAGTCCAATGCGGCTTTATTCGTCGAATTCGACGCGGTGCCGGACTGCGGCGACATCGTGATTTCGAGAAGCGACGAAACAGGCGTCCGGACCCGTCGCGGGGCCACGGCATTCACGCCGGTTCTATCCCGGAACTATCCCAATCCTTTCAATCCTTCCACCACGCTTCATTTCTCCCTGGCCGCTGCCGGAAACGTGACGCTCAAGGTTTTTGACGCGCTGGGGAAAGAGGTGCAGACACTGATGCGCGGCAGGCTTCCCGCAGGCGCTCATTCGGCTGTTTTCCATGCCGGCGGACTTGAGAGCGGCGTGTATTTCTGCCGTCTCGAGGCCGGGGATGCTGTGCAGGTCCGGAAAATGCTGCTGTTGAAATAGGCACGTATGATTTTCATCAAACTCACCCGAACCGTCGGGCACCGGTTCTTCGCGACCGCAATTCTTTTGATCCTGCAGCCTCTTTCCGCCCGGGCTCAGGATCATCGGGATTGGAGTTGCAACCTCGGCATCTACGAAGTAAACGTCCGCCACTACACGCCACAAGGCACCTTTAACGCGTTTCAGGAACATCTGGACAGGCTTCAGGAAATGGGAGCCGGCATTCTCTGGATGATGCCCATCCATCCCATAGGCCTGCAAAACCGCCTGGGGACCCTTGGCAGTTACTATTCGGTGAGGGATTACCTGGATGTGAATCCCGAATTCGGCACGCTTGATGATTTCAGAATCCTGGTCCGGGATATCCACGACCGGGTCATGTTCGTGATTCTGGACTGGGTGGCCAATCACACGTCCTGGGACAATCATCTGACCGCGGATCATCCGGAATGGTACGTCCGGGACGGACTGGGGAATTTCATCCCGCCGCCCGGAACCAACTGGTCGGACGTCATTGAGCTGGATTTTTCGAAACAGGGCCTGCGGAATTATATGATCGATGCCATGAAATTCTGGGCCCTGGAAATGAATGTGGACGGATTCCGCTGCGACGCTGTGGAATTCGTACCTGTTGATTTCTGGGAAGAGGCCATCGCTGCGCTCAAGGCGGCCAAACCAGGCTTATTTTTTCTGGCCGAAGGAGACGGCCCCCAGTGGCATCAGGCCGGATTCGATGCCACATACGGCTGGGGATTGTACGGCTTCGGAAGCGGTATCCTGAAACAGCTGGCGGACGGCGCCGTCAATGCTGCAGGCCTGAGCAGTTACGCGGCCTCAGAGAAATCTCGTTTTCCGCCGGATGCATACCGGATGTACTTCACGTCCAATCATGACGAGAATTCCTGGTATGGGACTGCAGGGGAACTGTTCGGAGACGCAGCCGAATGCTTTGCCGTGCTCACCGCCACGCTGGGCGGCATGCCGCTCATCTACAGCGGCCAGGAGGCAGGCCTCGACAAAAGGCTTCGTTTTTTCGACAAGGACACGATCGAATGGGCCGATCATGCGAATGCGGATCTCTACACGAAGCTCCTCGATCTCAGGAAAGAAAACCAGGCGCTTTGGAACGGAGACAGGGGCGGGCCACTTCAGCGCGTGCTGACATCGGACAATGCCGCAGTCTATGCATTCATGCGGGAGAAAAACGGGGACAGAATTTTCGAGGTCCTGAACCTGTCTGACGAAGAAAGTGATATAACGCTCAAGGGGACGTCATTTGCGGGCATATACCGGAATACGTTTTCCGGCGATACGATGGTTTTAAATGGCGGAGACTCGCTGACCCTGGAGGCCTGGGGATACCGGGTGTACGAAGTGATCGAATCAAGCGCTGCCGGCTGCGCTCCTGCCTCGCCCTGTTCATTCCACCTCATGCAGAATCATCCGAATCCGTTCAATTCATTCACGAAAATTCCATACTCGCTCTGCGCATCCGAAGCAATAAAACTCTCCCTTTTCGATTTGACAGGCCGGAAACTCCGCGTCCTGGATTCCGGCGCTAAAAAACCCGGTTCTTATGCGGTCGGTTTGGACGCAACAGGTCTTTCAAGCGGTGTTTATCTGTATCGCCTGCAGGCCGGCAAGCAAACCGATACAAAACGCCTGCTTCTATTGCGTTAGGCCGGGACGCGGCGATCCGCCATCCGGCCATACTGCATCCGTCCTGCGATTGGCCGGAAGAAAAGGGCTGCCGTCCATTTTGCACACGGCCATTTCCCGAAGACCTCGAAATCCCATCCTCACCCCGGTCGCCTCTACTCCTTCGAAAAGCTCACATAGATCATGCTTTGCCACAGGCAATCATAGCTGCGCATGGAATAGCTGAGTCCGTCCGATACGCTCTGGGCATGCGAAAGGCTGGAGATATGCCCGCAGGTTTCCTGACCCTCGACCTGAAAAATATGCGTCCCGTGGGCTTGGTAATAGAACGGGATATCCGATCCGGAAAAGGAGACCACCTCGGCATTTTTCGTTTCGGTCCAATCCACACTGAGCAGGCGCTGGTGATCATCGCTGAAAACAACGGTGATGGATCCGGTGATGACCAGGGTCCCGATGGTGCTGCTGTATCCCCCGGTGAACGTGTTTCCGGAAAAACCGCCCTCATACTTCGCCCATGAGGAAAATTTGACGCCGTTGGAGTCCCGTTCATAGGACGTATCCGGCGTCGTATACGTGGTATGTGTGGTGACCTGAACCACAATGCCGCATCGGTTGAAATCCGGGGAGGGCAACGGCTGGGTCAGCCTAGCCGTCAAACCGATGTCCGCCTCCCCGTCAAAAGAAGGATACGTGGTATTGCTGTTCACTACTGCGACGAGGAATTTGGTGACGCCCGCATTTAGATAGTTCCTGATGTCCGGGATCTCCAAAAAACGTGAGCGGGATCCGCCCGCATTGAAAGGCTCCAGCCTCCCGTCCCGGAACGCAAACGCCAGAACGGCGATCGCCGGATTCAGATTCACCCCGCCGTCTGCGGTCAGGTTCAGGTTGACGCCGGATTCGAAGTCCGTGTACTTAAAATCGATCTTGAACAGCTTTGCAGACAGGTCGAGGTACGGCCCGATGGAGCCCGAAGGAAAATCTTTTTCTGTGTCCGCCCCGCTTCCGATCACCCATTCGCCGGATGCGTTGTCCGGATCCATGAAAACCGTACT
>JAFGEX010000038.1 GCA_016931355.1 bacterium | reverse complement strand
GGCATCCCCTGTGGCGCGGGCGGTCTTCACGGTCCGGGAGGTGTCTCCGCCGGCTATATAGAAGAGAGAGGGACGCAGGGTGTCCGTGGCGTATTCGCTGCTGTAAATAGAAACCATGCCTGTTCCCGTCCGGATCTTCAGGCAGACGCCCCTGTTGTCGATCCCGTCGTCCTCGTCTATCCACTGGTTTACGATCGCGGGATCGATGGATGCCCGGATCCGGCTGCTGTCCCCCGGATCCACGGTGATCTCCGCAATTTTTTCGCCGATCATGCCCTCGTTCCAGGCGTCTGACAACACATCAGATTCAGACCAGGAGGCCTGCATCAGGTGGATATCCAGGATCAGCGGTTCAATGCTCCATGTGCCGGCCGGCGCGTACAAGGAAAACTGAAAGCCGCAGGAATCCACGGTGCCGCTGTCCGGGAGGGATTCAAAAAGGAAGAGCGCCGCGCATTCGATGTGCGGCACGCGTCCGGTATAGAGACGGGATCCGCCGCCGCATGAAACCGGGACATGGAAGGAGGTGTCCGAGGGGGAGGCGGAAAAAAAGACGCGGTCGATCAGGCCCTCGTTTATCCTCTGGAAATAATCGATGCCCACGGGTGTGGAAGTTTTCTGCGTGCAATGGCAGACGGCGAGGAGCCAGAGCAGGGGAAGGGAAATCCGGAAGGCTCTTCTCAAAACAAAATTCATGGCATTGTTCCTGTTTTTGCGATCAGCGATTCGAAGGTTTTTCCGTGCCGGATTGAAACGCCCCGGCAGTGAACGGCTGGAATATCCCCGTTATTTCGCCAAAGGGTCACGGATATCCTCCTGCCGGTGACGCCGGACGCGAATGGGACGGCCAGCGCTCACCCCGCGTCCAGATGCGGAGCCTGCCCCAGGCTTCGACCCGGGGTGAGCATGAGAATCCAAATGTCTTTTTCCTTACAGATCGATGATTGCCCGGCGGCTCGCTGCCGGGGAGCTTCCATTGGTCCGACGTCTTTTCGGCAGGGAAACGACACGCGGCCGGATTCATCCTTTTTCCCCCGCTGACACGGACCGGAAATCCTTCCCGGTGCTTGCGGCAAACTGCGGGAAGGACCGTTCAAAGAAATAGAGTTTACAATTTTTTAACCACATTGTCAAGGATTGGATCGCAAGCCCGTCCTCCTGAAAAAACCTTTGACATCTGAAAACCTGTTGACAATAGCACGCCAAAATGCTACATTGGTTCCCATTCGGCGTCGGTTTTCCGGTCTTTCGAAGAATCATTCCCATGAAATGTCCAATCGCTTCCCTTGAAAAAATATGGAACCGTTCGGTGAGTGCCGTTGCCGCATTCCGGCCTTCCCGGAAGAATGGGGTCCGGAAAGGCGGGTTGGAGGCGGCTCTGGTGCTGCCTGCCGCCTGCCTTGCCGTTGGAGCCGTGATGCTTTTCCGGACGTGGGTCATTCCGGAGCCTGAGGGTGTTTTCGTGGAGATCCCGCGGGGATCCGCATTGCCCCGCATCGCCTCCCTCCTTGAAGCAGGGGGTGTGATTCCGCACCGCGCTGCCTGGATTTTTTGCGTCAAATGGCTGGGCGTTTCGAATAAATTGCAGGCAGGACAGTACTGTTTCAAGGAGGATCAGTCCAATTTCAGCGTCATCCGGATGCTGCGGAAAGGCGAACAGATCCATCGCATCGTGGTCATACCCGAAGGGATGACTTCACGGCGCATCGCCCGGATTCTTTCCCGGGAAATGGGCTTCCCGGAGGATTCGGTGCTGCTCCTGGTCCGTGACCACGGCTTTTGCCGGGATCTCGGATTGCCGGCCGAATCTCTTGAAGGGTATCTGTTTCCCGACACTTACCAATTCACGGCCCAGGCCGGCATACGCGAAGTGTTGACCGCCATGGTCCGGCGGTTTCAGGCCTTGTTCCACGATTCCCTCGATAGCCGCCTGAAAGAAATGAACATGACTTTGAACGAGGTTGTTACCCTGGCTTCCATCATTGAGGGGGAGGCCATGCTGGACGCCGAGAAATCCGTCATTTCTTCCCTGTACCACAACCGGCTGCGCATCGGAATGGCCCTGCAGGCTGATCCGACCATTCAATATCTCATCCAAGACGGACCGCGCCGGTTGCTCACCCGGGATCTCGCCATCGATTCTCCCTACAACACCTACAAATACCGCGGACTCCCGCCGGGTCCGGTCAACAATCCGGGCCTGCCGTCCGTCCGGGCTGCCCTTTATCCGGCCAGGACCCGATACCTGTACATGGTTGCCGCCGGAGACGGCTCCCATGTGTTCTCGACCTCCCTGGAGGAGCATCTGAAGGCCAAACGCAGGTTCGACCGGATCCGGCGTTCTTACAGCCGGAGATCAAAATAATCTCTGTGAGGAAAATTGCATCACGAATTGAAATCATTTCTTGACGAGCTGAATCCGGTGCAGCAGGAGGCTGTGCAGGCGACTCAGGGGCCGGTACTGATTCTGGCCGGTGCAGGAAGCGGGAAGACCCGCGTGCTCACCTACCGGATCGCCCATCTGGTGGAACATTTGAAAGCGGACCCGGCTTCCATTCTGGCCGTGACGTTCACCAAGAAAGCGGCACAGGAGATGCGGGAACGGGTGATACGGCTGATCGGATATCAGCCCGCCTCCTGGATCGGCACGTTTCATTCCATTTTCTCCAAAATTCTTCGGCAGGAATCCCGGGCATACGGATATACGCCGGATTTCGTCATCTACGACTCGGACGACCAGAACCGGTTGATCAAGTCCATTCTGGAACAGAAGACCCTTTCAGCCAAGGTGCATGATCCCCGGTCGATCGGTTCAGCCATCAGCCGCGCCAAGAATGATTTGATCGGGCCGGATGTCTATGCCCAATCGGTGAAATCGCCTTTCGAGGAGACCGTGGCTGCCGTTTATCCGGAGTATCAGAAACAGCTCCGGCAGAATCAGGCCTTTGATTTCGACGATCTGATCACCGTACCGCTCTGGATTTTCGAAAAATATCCGGAGGTGCTGGAGCGCTACCGCGATCGTTTCGAATTCATTCATGTGGATGAATACCAGGACACCAACCGGGCGCAATACCGGCTGATCCAGTCGCTGGCGAGATTCAGCCGGAATCTCTGTGTGGTCGGCGACGACGACCAGTCGATTTACATGTGGCGGGGAGCGGACATACGGAATATCCTGGACTTTGAGAGGGATTTTCCGGATGCCCGCGTATTCCGGCTGGAACAGAATTACCGGTCCACGCAGAACATCCTGAAAGCCGCGCATTCCGTGGTCCGGAACAATGCCCGGCGCAAACACAAGGAACTGTGGACCCGGCGGGAGACGGGCGAAGCCGTCGAATATCTGGAAATGATGGACGAACGTGAGGAAGCCTACAAGGTCGTGGAGAAAATTCAGGAACAGGTTTTCAAGCATAAGCGGACCTTCAGGGATTTCGCGATCCTGTACCGCACCCACGCGCAGTCCCGCGCCCTGGAAGACGGGCTCAGGCGAAGCGGGATGTCCTACGTGATTGTGGGCGGGCTGCGGTTTTATGAGAGGAAAGAGATCAAGGACATGCTGGCCTATCTCAGGCTGATCGTCAATCCCGCAGACAGTGTGAGCCTGAAACGGATCATTAATTTTCCCCCGCGCGGGATAGGGGAGACCACGCTTGCCAGAATCGAAAAATGGGCCATTAACCGGCAGATCCCCCTTTTGGAAGCCGTCCGGCAGGCCGAGTCGATCACGGACATTCCGGCCCGCATACAGGCAAGCGTTTCCGGATTTTACCGGCTGATCCGGAAATATTCCGATCTGGCCGGCAAGGTATCTCCCGGCGATATCGTCCATGCGCTGGTCGAGGATGTCGGGCTCATCAATCTTTACAAAAACGACGCAACACCGGAGGGCCAGACCCGGCTGGAGAACATCCGGGAATTCCTTTCTGCGTTCCGCGAGTATGTGGAGGAGACGGAAAAACCATCTCTTACCGGATTTTTGGAAGAGGTGTCCCTGGTGACGGATGTGGACCGGTGGAATGACAAGGCCAATGCCATCACCCTGATGACGCTGCATTCCGCTAAAGGTCTTGAATTCCCGGTTGTTTTCATCACAGGACTCGAGGAGGGGCTTTTCCCGACCTATCGCAGCCTGGAGGATGCCGATTCGCTGGAGGAGGAAAGAAGGCTTTTCTACGTAGGGATGACCCGTTCCATGGAAAAGGTGTACCTGTTTTCAACGCGCATGCGGAGCCTTTACGGAGGAGGCGGTTCCTGCAGGCCGTCCCGTTTCCTGGATGAAATCGACCATTCCATCCTCGAGAGGAGCCGGTCCGGTGAAGCTCCGGTTTCCCGGCGCTGGCGCCGGAAGGCCGCTTCCCTGGACGGGTATTTCGAGTCCCATCCCGATTATGAATCCGCCCCCCAGGAAGTTTCGCCGT
>JAFGEX010000384.1 GCA_016931355.1 bacterium | reverse complement strand
GGATCAACGCGGCCGTCCGGCCGCACGGCCTGAGCTATTCCCGGTTCATCCATCTCCTGGATGAAAAGGGCGTCGTCCTGAGCCGGAAAGTGCTGGCCGATCTGGCTGTCACGGACCCGCAGAGTTTTTCCCGGCTCGTCGAAGACATACAAAAAAGCGGATCCTGAACCGGGCATGACCAGCCTCAAGATCAAAAAACGCATTCAGGAATTGAAGGAGGGCTTCCTGCGCGACGCCGCGGAAGTCCGCGACAGCAAAGCTGCGGATGCGCTGCGGATCCGCTATCTGGGGCGCAGCGGTCTTCTCGCGGATCTCTTCTCGCTTCTCGGGAGCCTGCCCACCGCGGAAAAAAAAGACGCGGGCCGCGAACTCAACGAATTGAAAAAACAGTTTCAGGAAAGCGTTGATGCCCTGCAGGCACGGTTCAGGAGCGCCGCGGACGCCGCCTGTTCCTTTGATTATACATTGCCCGGCGATCCGATGTGGATCGGCCATAAACATCCGCTTCAGATCGTGATGTCTGAGATACAGGCCTGTTTTAAGAACATGGGTTTTTCCGTGGCGCAGGGTCCTGAGATGGAAACGGAGTATTACAACTTTGAGGCCTTGAACATCCCCAGGGGCCATCCGGCGCGGGATATGCAGGACACCTTCTTCATCGACGAGGAGAAGGAAATCGTGCTCCGGACGCACACCTCACCGGTGCAGGTGCATGTCATGGAGAATCAGCAGCCCCCGGTGCGGATCATCGCACCCGGCCGGTGCTACCGGAACGACACCCCGGACGCCACCCATTCCCCGGTTTTCCATCAAGTGGAGGGGCTATGCGTGGACGAAGGTGTGGCCTTTTCCGATCTAAAGGGTGTGATTCTGGCCTTTGCGCGGTCCATGTTCGGTTCGGACATGAAAATCCGTTTCCGGCCCAGTTTTTTCCCGTTCACGGAACCGAGCGCTGAATACGATTTTTCATGCCTCATCTGCCGCGGCAAGGGATGCCGTGTCTGCGGTGGTTCGGGATGGGTGGAGATATCCGGGGCGGGAATGGTGAATCCCGAGGTCTTCAAGTATGTCAATTACGATGCTGAACGCTACACCGGGTATGCCTTCGGGATGGGTGTCGAGCGCATCGCCATGCTGCTCTATGAAGTGCCGGACATCCGTATGTTTTTTGAAAACGATATACGGTTCTTGAAGCAATTTTAAGGAACGCGCGGCGAATGAAAATCAGTTTTGGCTGGCTGCAGCGATACGTTTCATTCAACGGGAACGCCGATGATCTCGCCCAATCTCTGACGAAAGTGGGTTTGGAGATAGAGGAAATCGAGGCCGGGGCATCCGCTTTCAACGGAGTCGTATCCGGCGATATCCTGAGCGTCGAAAAACACCCGAAGGCGGACAAGCTGAGCGTCTGCAAGGTGGATGTAGGGGAGTCGGTTCTTTCGATCGTATGCGGGGCTCCCAATGTGGCCCCTGGGCTTCGTGTGCCTGTTGCCCGGATCGGGGCGAAGCTGCCCGGCGGATTCACCATTTCCAAGGCGATGCTGCGCGGCATTGAATCATACGGCATGATCTGCTCCTCCAGGGAACTGGGTTTGGACGGGGATGCAGACGGCATCCTGGTTCTGGATGCGGGCCGTTATCCCAGGCCGGGCATGACCGTGACTGGGGAGAATTCCCGGAATACGGTTTTGACGGTCAATGTGACTCCGAACCGCCCGGATTGCCTGAGCCATATCGGGATCGCCCGGGAAGTCGGCGCTGTGCACGGACTTGCGCTCCGGTTGCCGGATGCAGCCCTGAAGGAGGATGCGGAATCCGTCCGGGAGGCTCTTGCACTCGAGATCCGCGATCCGCAGGCCTGTCCCCGTTATGCCGCACGCGTGATTCGAGATGTTGTCATCGGCCCCTCGCCGGAATGGCTTTCCCGGTCCCTGGAATCCGTGGGCATCCGGTCCATCAACAATATCGTGGACATCACCAATTTCGTGCTGATGGAAACGGGCCACCCTTTGCATGCGTTCGACTACGCCCGGATCGCCGGAGCCCGCATTGTCGTTCGAAAGGCCGTGCGCGGCGAGCGCTTTCACACCCTAGACGGCGTGGAGCGGATTCTGGAGGCCGGGGATCTGCTGATCTGCGATGATGAAAAACCGGTCGCGCTTGCCGGAATCATGGGCGGGTTGAATTCGGAGATATCGGGCGCCACCACGCAGGTTCTTCTGGAAAGCGCCTATTTCGATCCCATGACCATCCGCAGCACCGCCAAACGCCTGGGCATGAGCACGGAAGCCTCCCAGCGCTTTGAGAGGGGCTGCGATCCGGAGATGGCAACCTTTGCCCTGAACCGGGCCGCGGCCCTCATGGCGGAATCAGCCGGCGGCCGCGTGCTGAACGGCATACAGGATTGCTATCCGCGGAAAATGCCCCCTGTGCGGCTTTCGCTTCGTCTTTCGCGCATTGAGAAAGTGCTGGGTCAGGCCATCCCGCACGGCGACGTGCTGTCCATCCTGCATCGTCTGGGATTGACCGCGGAAGGCGTCGAGACCCTGAGCGTGACGGTTCCGACATTCCGGCCGGATCTGAAGGCCGAGGTCGATCTGATTGAAGAGGTGGCCAGGCATTACGGATACGATCGCATCGAATCCCGGATGGATTCCCATATACGGCTTCAGGACTCCAGGAATCCTTTGGTGACGTTCATGGAAAAAATCCGCCAAGCCATGATCGGGATGGGTTTTTCCGAAACGATGAACACGGGGCTTGTTTCCGCT
>JAFGEX010000005.1 GCA_016931355.1 bacterium | reverse complement strand
GTCCAGACCGCGGATGAACAAATCCTCCCGGGAGGGACGGCCTATATCACCGATGCGGGCATGACCGGACCGAGCCGGTCCGTCATCGGACTTGATGTGGACACGGCCATCGAACGGTTCCGGACGCAGATCCCGGTGCATTATAAAATGGCGCGCGGCAATTGCCAGCTCGATGGAGTCTCCGTCGGCGTCCAGACGGAAACCGGAAAAGCGGATTTCATCAGGCGCATCCACATCGAACAGAAATGAGGACCAAGGAGCGGATCCGTGGCAGAATCGGCGATATCGCCAAGGCGAAATGAAAATTACCCTGAATGGTACCAGCAGGTCATTCGTGCCGCCGACCTGGCGGAAAACAGCCCGGTGCGCGGCTGCATGGTCATCAAACCGTGGGGGTATGCCCTGTGGGAGAACGTCCAGGCATGCCTGGACAGCCTGTTTAAGGAAACGGGGCATGTCAACGCGTATTTTCCGCTTTTCATCCCGCTGAGTTTTCTGGAAAAGGAAGCGGAACATGTCGAGGGATTCGCAAAGGAATGTGCCGTGGTCACCCATCACCGGCTCGAAGCCGGACCGGACGGCGGTCTCATCCCTTCCGGAAGGCTCGACGAGCCGCTTGTCGTCCGTCCGACCTCTGAGACGATTATCGGGGCCTCGTATGCCAAATGGGTGCAGAGTTACCGCGATCTTCCCATTCTCATCAATCAATGGGCGAACGTCGTCAGGTGGGAAATGCGGACGCGGCTTTTTCTGAGAACCACTGAGTTTCTCTGGCAGGAAGGCCATACCGCCCATGAAACAAGGCAGGAAGCCTGGGATGAAACCCTTCGCATGCTGGACGTCTACCGGCGTTTCGCGGAGGAATGGATGGCCGTTCCTGTCGTCACGGGCGAAAAGACAGCGGTTGAACGCTTCCCCGGCGCCCTGAACACCTTTTCCATCGAAGCCATGATGCAGGACCGGAAGGCTTTGCAGTCAGGCACCAGCCATTTCCTGGGTCAAAATTTTGCGCGCGCTTCCGGCATCCGTTTTTTATCCCGGAACGGGGTGGAGGATTTGGCCTGGACGACCTCCTGGGGGGTTTCGACCCGGCTGATCGGGGGATTGATCATGGTGCACGGGGACGATGACGGAATGATCATGCCTCCCAGGCTGAGCCCCAGCCATGTGGTTCTGCTGCCCATTGTTCGGGGCGAAAAAGACGGGGGAGTGGCGGCTTATTGCAGGGAGATCGCCGAGCAGCTGCGCCGCCAGACCTGTTTTGGTAAAAACTTACAGGTCGTGATTGATGAAAGAGATATCAATGCAGGGGAGAAGAGCTGGAGCTGGATTAAAAAAGGCATTCCGGTTATTGTGGAAATAGGACCCAGAGACCTTCAAAATCATTCTGTTTTCGTCCACCGCAGGGACCGGAGCAGAAGGGAACGATACAGCCAGGGGAAAGACGCCTTCGTCTCTTCCATGCCTTCTCTGCTGAAAGAGATTCAAGACAACCTCCTTGAGCGGGCGAAATCATTCATGGATGATCATACAAAACGGATCGACGGCAAAAAGGAATTTGAGGATTTTTTTACACCGAAAAATACGGACAAACCAGAAATACACGGCGGATTCTCCCTTTCGCATTGGTGCGGCAACGATTCCTGCGAAAAGGAAGTCAATGATCGGCTCGGCGTGTCCATCCGGTGCATACCTCTACAGCCCGGCGATGCAGCCCCGGAGCCGGGCGCCTGCATCTGGTGCGGAAAAAAGAGTCTGCGGAGAGTGCTGTTTGCAAAGGCGTATTGAATCGGGCAGCGAGTGCATTCGCCTCAGGCTTGCCCCGGGGTGAGCGAGCGACTATCCATGTCTTTTCCCTACAGATCGAAGATTCTCCGGCGCCGGGTTGACGGGGATCTGAAATCCGGAGGCGTTCTGCACGCAATCGCTTTTCAATCAAACGGGGGATGACGCGATGCAGCCGAATCAGAAATCCAAGATCATCATGGCTTCCATGCTGGTGGACGACATCCGGAATGACATCCGATTCTTCTCCGTGCCGGATGAGGCGTCAGATCTGGAGTCCATCCGGAACACGGTTCTCCAGGCCTATTCCTGCACATCCGGGATACTCGAGGCGACAGTTGACAACCAGAGACTGATTCTCCAGTGGGCGCCGGATTCCGTGCACGAAGGAGCCGAACTGATCCAGCAGGAAGCCATCATGCTGGCGAAGCAAAAAAAATACGAACGGGCGGCGGAAAAATGGAAACACGCGCTCTCCCTGAATCCGGATGATATCGAATACGCCTACAAGCTGGGATTGGTGTATTTTGAAATCCGGCGATACGCAGAGGCGATTCAATACCTTGAAAATGTCGTGCGCATCTGTCCGATTCATGAAAAAGCCCAGTTGCTGCTCGGTCTTTGCTATAATAAGATGAAAAAATACAATCTCGCGGAAAAGTACATCCTGGAGAGCAACCGCCTCAACCGTTCCAATATTTTTTCATATCTCAATCTGGGCGCCATCTATACCCTTCAAAACAAGTTCAATGATGCGGTTGAGATGTTCAATCAGGTTATTCATCTTTCTCCTTCAGAACCCAAGGGCTACCTGGGATTGGCCAGAACCTTTTCAATGTTGAACGATCATGAGGCGGCAAACCGCAACTATCAGAAAGTCATTGAACTGGCTCCGGAATCTTCAATGGCCGAATTCGCCAAGCGTTCGATGCATCATCCGGAAAAGGAAGAGCCCCAAAATATCGTGGAGGCAAAACGGGAAGAGCATCTGTCCAAAGGGATCGGTTTTTCCCTTGCAGGTGATTATCCCAAGGCCATCGAACAGTACCAGCTTTTCCTCAAGGCCCAGCCTTCGGATGACTATGCCTGGTACCTGCTCGGGGAAGCTCGAATCCGCACGGGACAAATAGCTGAAGCAGCAGATTGCCTGAAACGCGCCATCAAAATAAACGGGAAAAGGGGACTCTACTACAAAACCCTCGGCATCGCCCTGCATTTTTTCGGAAAATCCGCTGAAGCGGTTGAAATCCTGAAACATGCGATGGAACTGGGTAAAAAAGATCCTCTGTCCCATACGCTGCTCGGGATGAATCTCCTCAAATTACGCCGCACGGATGACGGTATGCGCGAGCTTCAATCCGCGTTGAAAAAGGATCCTCACAATCCACTGGCCATGTACCAGCTGGCGGTGGCCAAGGTTCAGACGCAGAACAAGGCTGAGGCAGTGCAGATTCTGGAAAAAGTGGCCAGAATTGAATATTTCGCTCCTGTCAAGAACAATGCGGCGAGGCTATTAAAGACCATCAGGACCAATCAATAGATTGACTACGCATAAGATATATTATGTTTACCAATTGATTAAATTGCCTGATTCTATATTCTGTATTTACAAAGGCTAAGCAATATATAAACCAATCATGAAGATCCTGCATTCTCTTGAATCAACAGCCTGGCGTGATTTTTTGCTCTCCCATGACGAAGCCAGTATTTTTCATACTCCTGAAATGTTCGATGTTTTTTCCAAATCCAGGGATTATTCACCTGAGCTGTGGGCCGTGCAATCCGATGACGGACGCATTCTCGCCCTCTTTATACCGGTTCACGTTTATATTCATACAGGGTTTCTCAGGTATTTTTCAACACGCCTGGTTTCGTACTGCAGCCCGATCGCAGAAAAATCCGCTGCAGGCGACATGGCCATGGCATTTCTTTTCAAATCCTATGTCCGGAAAAAACGTCGAAACGCCTTGTTCACTGAAATCCGCCCGACAACGAGCCTTTCGAAATATGATTCCTCAATCCGGGAAACTGGATTTATATATTATGATTACCTGAATTTTTTGATGCGCCTGAATATCACTCCCGAAGAACTCTTGCGCCGGGCGGCTAAAAGTACGCGGCGACAGATTCTTCGCGCTGAAAAGAATCGCGTTTTCGAAGTGCGAAAGGTTGATGATTTGGCCGGGATACACGAAGTTTATCAATTGCTTCTGAAATCATACCGGCATGCACGCGTGCCCCTCTCGGATATTTCCCTTTTCGAAAATGCCTTCAATATCCTGCATCCGAAATCCATGATACATGTTTTTCTTTTTACATATCAAGGAAAAAACGTTGCTGCCCATATGGATCTCTCTTATAAGGACACTGTTTTCGGATGGTATGGCGGTTTGGACCGGAGGTATTCCAAGTTAAACATCAGCGAGTACAGCTATGGCTACACACTGTCCTATTTCGTATCCAGAGGATTCAATGGGTATGATTTCGGAGGCGCCGGAAGGCCGGAAGAAAAATACGGCGTCCGGGATCACAAGGCCAAATTCGGAGGCGACCTGGTCAATTTCGGCAGGTACATGAAGGTCCACGCACCGATCCGGTTTCATCTCGGTAATGCCGTCTATCAATCCACGAGGAAAATCAAGGGCCATCTGCCCTTCTCGGATTGATTCCGGCCCCTCTTTTTTTCCTCATTGAAGGATCCGGGCGGTTCTTTTCCAGTAAGAGATCAATCACCTTTTTATCCGCAGCGGGAAACGGAAAGCGGGTGAGTTCCTCAATCTGAATCCAGCGGAAATCATCGCAGGCATGACACTGAAGCGTGCCCCGGATGTATCTGCATTGATAGACATGCAGGGTGATTTTAAAATGCGTGTACGCATGCCTGATCTGAGTCAGTTTCCGGATGATTCGTATCCGTATCCTTAGTTCTTCCATGATTTCCCGCCTGAGGCAGCCCTCCAGCGTCTCCCCCGCCTCTTTTTTCCCGCCCGGGAATTCCCAGAGCGAACCCAGAAGGCCCTTGGCGGGTCTGAGGGTAATTAATATCTTGTTATTCTTGTATATGACGCCTGCCGTCACATCGAAATGAGGGATGGGCTTTTTCGGGCTTCGTACAGGGAGCAGGGATTGAATTTCCAATTTCCTGGCTTTACATCCCGCCATGACCGGGCATTTTTCGCAATCCGGATTTTTCGGGGTGCAGATCAATGAACCCAGTTCCATCAGCCCTTGATTGAAATCGCTTGCATATTTGTCTGGCAACAACAATTTCGAGATAAGCCATAATTTCTTCTTTATCAATAGATTGTCAACAGATTCGGTTAATTGGAAATACCGGGAAAAAACCCGAATGATGTTTCCATCCAGAACCGGCACAGGTTTTCGATATGCGATGCTGAGAATGGCCCCTGCTGTGTAAGGCCCTATTCCGGGGAGAGACATCAATCCATCCAGCGTATCCGGAATTCTGCCCTGATGCCGCATGCATACGGTATTGGCTGCGCTGTGAAGGTTTCTTGCCCTTGCATAATAACCCAGCCCTTCCCAGGCCTTCATGACATCAAAGAGAGCGGCATTCGCAAGTGCTTTCACCGTAGGGAATTTGTGAATGAAATTGAGATAATAAGGAATGACTGTTTCCACCTGTGTTTGCTGGAGCATGATCTCGGAAATCCAGGTTTTATAGGGATCCTGAATGCCCCGCCAGGGCATTTTTCGCTGATTTTTGTGAAACCAGCGCAATAACCGCCCCTGAAAGCATTTTTTTTCGCTTGACGTGATGATCATGAACAGCCTGTCAAGAGAAAGCCGTCCCGATCGATCCGGGACGGCTTAGGGGGAGAAGAGAAAAGGAGATATAAAGATGGTGCACCCGGTTTACCAGCAATTCCCTTGCCATAGATTGTTTTTCCCTGTTACAAATTCCGGCTAATATTTTCATATATTTAAGAGCCTTGAAAACCAAAACCGTCCGTCAAAGGTTGTATTTCAGGAATGCTTTTCCACTAGATATGGTAAAAAATTCCCGGTCAATTTTGCTTTTCCAGTGAACGTTCTGTCCACAAACAGACGAGATGGATGAGCGTTTCAACTGCTTTTTCCATTGCCTGAACGGATATCCATTCCTGTCTGCTATGAAAGTTTTGTCCTCCGGTAAAAATATTTGGAGTTAAAAGACCCATGAAGCAGAGTTTGGCGCCATCCGTCCCGCCGCGGATGATATGAAGGGCAGGCCGTACACCGGCACGGCGTACTGCTTCAAGCGCATATTCGACCACCCTGGGATCCTCGTCGAGTTTCGTTTTCATGTTGCGGTACGTTTCCTGAATATCCAGCTCAATTTTGCAACGCGGATGCCTGGCCGATAATTTTTCCTGGATCCTCCGGAGCGCATGGCGCTTTTCTTCCATGCCGCTGGATTCAAAATCACGGAGCAGAACGCGGACAGTCGCCTTTTCCACGCCTCCTTCAACGGCATGGGGATGCAGATACCCCTCCCTTTCTTCGGTGTTTTCGGGCGCAGGTTCCCCGGCCAATTCCGCCACGATCTCGGAGGCTATTTTGACGGCATTGACCATTTTATTCTTCGCATAACCGGGATGAACGTTCACGCCGGTCACGGTGAATACGGCTGATTCGGCATTGAACGTTTCATTTTCAATCTCACCCAGGGATGCGCCGTCCACCGTATAGGCGAAATCCGCGCCGAATTTCCGGACATCAAAATACTGGGTTCCCCTTCCGATCTCCTCGTCAGGCGTGAATCCAATGGCCAGACGGCCGTGCTTCAGTTCCGGATGCTGTTTGAAGTGCGCCAGCATGGACATGATTTCAGCGATGCCGGCCTTGTTGTCTGCTCCGAGGAGCGTGGTTCCGTCGGAGGTGACGATGTCTTCATTGATGTGGTTGTGTAATTCGGGATTTTCCGCCTCCCGGATGATGGTCCCGCCACCCGGCAGCACGATGTCCCCTCCCGGGTACCGGGCATGGATGACGGCTTTCACGCCGGCTCCGGAGACGTCGGGCGACGTGTCCACATGGCCGAGCAGTCCGATGACAGGCACGCGTCCGGTGTCCGCTTTCTCCAGGTTGGACGGCAGGCTGGCCAGGACGTAACCGTGCATGTCCATTTCAGCGTCTTTGAGGCCGAGCCGTTTCAATTCCCGAACCAGAAGCCTTGAAAGTTTCTTCTGTTTGGCAGTGCTCGGGAACCGGTTCCCGGCGTTCTCGCTGGATTGCGTGTCAATCGGCACGTATCTCAGAAATCTGTCCAAAACCGTTTCGTTTTTCATCCGCCTCCCCCCTGCCGGTTCACGCGAAACGCCGCGTTCACCGGCCGGACTCTGTTTTCTGCCGGATTTCCCTGGCAATGGAATAGAATTCCTGCAGGCTCAATTTTTTAAGAAAAACCAGTCCACGGGTGGCGCGCACCAGGGGACTGGGGTGTTCGTAAAAGTATGCGGATCCGATGCAGGTTTTGAGCATCTCATACTGTTCCACCTGGATTTTTTGAGCCAGCACGGAAAAGGGGCCGTCCAGCTCATAGCTGGGGAATGAGGCCTCTTTCTGCGAGGCGAAACCGTTCATAAAGGCGCTTTGCAGCACGGAAAACATGTTGAGAGAAACGGGGACCATCAAATCCGCCTCCGAAGGATGGAAACGGTACCAGACGTTCCGGTACCCCCAGATAATGATGTCGGAACGCTTGGATTCCTGCTCGTAACGGCGCAGCGCTTCCGCGATGGCCTGCAGGACTTTGTAATGCGTATCCGGTCCGCTGGCTTCTGGATCCAGGGCGACCGTGACTACATCGGGGGATGTCTTCCTGAGCAGTTCCAGCACGGGCGGCACATCCCGGTCAACCGTGGGTTCTTCGGTGAAAATGTCGCCCTTGTAGAAGCCCAGCCGCAGGTGAGTGACCGAGTCGCAGTTGAAACCCAGGTATCCCCAGAGGCAATCCGCCTCCCATTCCCGGATCATGCCCTTGAGTTTCTGAATATGCGGCATGTCTTTCCGGCCCGGATACTGTGTCCGCAGGTAATGGATCAGCTCCTGTATCCTGTTTTCGAGATGATCCGCATCCTCCTCCTCAAAAACCTCCATCATATTGCGGAGCAGCCGTCTCGCCTCCCCTTCCCGCTTCATCGTCTCATCCCCTGAGGAAACGCCGTCCAGATAACGCCACACGTCGCTGTTCCTGGCGTCGTGGTTTTTTGGATCAAAATAACCTTCGCGGATCATGCGCATGAAGGCGGATGTTTTTAAGAAGGCTTTCAGGTTTTCGAAAAGGGACAGGGCGTACATGTGCGTCACGGCATTGAATCCGGAAGTCATGTATGCGAAGACATGGCTGTTGCTCGCATCCCGGATATGGCGGACGATGGAGGGGAAATAACCGAGCATCTCGTCGTCATGATGGGGCGAGGTATGCAGGAAACGGGTTTCCCGGAGGACTTCACACCCCATTTCGAATTTCCGGATCAAGAGGTCGTGAATCCGCCGGGTGTTCTGGGCGAAGCCGGGCCTGTCGCCTGCGGACACCAGATCGCCGAGCCGGTTTTTCGCGAGATCTTTTTTGTCGATTTCCAGCACCGGCTTGCCGGATTCCAGGGAAACATCGATCAGGATTTTTTCAACGGCGTGATCCGGCAGGGGGCTGACGCGGGACAGGCTTTCGGCTTCCCGTTCCACCAGAAGCGAAGCGGCCCCCTGGGTCACATAGAAACGGGCCAAGGGCAGTTTGTGCAAAGCCGTTGCCGGAAAGCGGATATGCGCTTCCTCCATGACGGCGTCTCGGACGACTTTGGCCTTTCCGTTTCCAGCGGCCAGGATGACGGCCACGCATTGCGGATTCCAGGACAGGGTGGACAGGCCGATCGTGATCGCATGCCTGTTGCGGGCGACCTCGATGCCGCCCAGATCGGTCGCAGCGGAGGCCTGGGTCTCGTAATT
>JAFGEX010000383.1 GCA_016931355.1 bacterium | reverse complement strand
TCATGCGCGGCTGCGACAATTTCTGCTCGTACTGCATCGTGCCGCTGACGCGCGGAAGGGAAAGAAGCCGGCCCGCTTCGGATGTGCTGGACGAATTGAGGAAAATGCTGGATGAGGGTTTCCGGGACATCACCCTGCTTGGACAGAATGTGAACTCCTACAACGACGGCCGGATCGATTTCCCCGGACTGCTCCGCAAGGCGGCTCGCATCCCGGGCTCATTCCGCCTGCGCTTCTTGACATCGCATCCGAAGGATCTTTCAGATGCTCTTCTCGACGTCATGGCCTCGGAGCCCAAGGTCTGCCCCCATCTGCATCTGCCGCTTCAATCCGGATCCGACCGCATCCTGGGCCTCATGAACCGGCGTTACACCTCGGGGCAGTACAGGACGCTGGTCTGGAAGGCCCGCCGCATGATCCCGGATCTGGCCGTGAGCACAGATGTCATGGTCGGGTTCCCTACAGAGACGGAAGCCGACTTCCAGGACACCTGCAGACTCATGAGTGAGATCCGGTTCGATGACGCCTATCTGTACCATTTTTCGGCCAGAGAGGGAACGCCGGCCGCCCGGATGGCGGATCAGGTCCCGGAGGCGGAGCGGCTTTCGCGCCTGGACAGGCTGAACCGCATTCAAAGAGCCGTCTCGCTCGAGGTTAAAAAAGGATCGATCGGGAGACTGGTCGAGGTCATTCCGGAAAATGCGAGCAGAAAATCTCCTGACGAATGGATGGGGAAAACGCCCGGCAATGAAGTGGTCGTGTTCCCGAAAAACGGCTCACACCTCGGAAAGCCGGTCCTCGTGCGCGTCACGGGATGCAGGGGCAGCACCCTGAGGGGCGTGACCCAACCGGCAGGGATGCCTGCCTTCACGGATTAGGACGGAGGAAACCATGTCGATCGTTCGCTGGATTTTCAGTCTTCTGCTGGTCATTGTCGCGCTTGTTTTTGCATTTCAGAACCAGGATCAGCTCGTGTCCGTGAAATTCTTAAAATGGTCCACGTCGAATTGGCCCGTTTGGGGATTCATGTACCTGGCTTTCGTGTCCGGCATCCTGACGTGGATTATCGTTTCGGCGGTCAAAATGCTGCATGTCAAGAAGGAAGTGCACGACCTGAAAAAGGGGATCCAAAAACTTCAGAATGAATTGAATCGGCTGAGAAACGTAAGCATCGAGGACGACGAGGGGTCCGATCTGCCGGAGGAATGAAGGCCCATGTCCGCGCAAGATGAGCCAATAGACCGTTCAGAATGAGGAGTCCAATGGAGATCATTTATCCGATAGCGGGCATCGCCCTCTTCCTGATCGTCGTAGCCCTCTACATCCGTTCCAGAAAAAAATCATCCGGAAGAACACCGTACATCGATGCCCTGCACCTCCTCCTGGACGGCAAAAAGGACGAAGCCCTGGACAGGCTCAAGCAGACGGTCAGGACGGATACGGAAAACATCATGGCCTATGTCCGGCTGGGCATCCTGTTCCGGGAGAAAGGCCTCCCGCTCCGGGCGGCCAAGATTCACCGGAACCTTCTGGTCCGGTCCAACCTCAAGGATGAGGATGTGGACATCATCCTGCACCAGCTGGTTCTGGATTACGAAGCGTCCGGCACGCTGGACAGGGCCATTACCGTGGCGGAACGGCTCGTCCAGCGCAACAAGAAAAACGTCGACTCCCAGAAATTGCTGCTCGGCCTGCTGGAGCGGAAGAACGACTGGGACAAGGCCTTTTTCGCCAGGCAGGGCGTCAATCGCTGGACCAAGAAAAAAGACTCCGACATTCTGGCCCTGTACAAGGTCCAGTCCGGCCTGGCCCTGATGAAAAAGGGGCAGCAGCGGGAGGGCCGCATCCGCTTCCGGGAGGCCCTCAAGCTCGACAAGCGCTGCATCCCCGCCTACCTCTACTGGGGGGATTCTTACCGCGCAGAGAAACGTGACGAGGATGCCTTGAAGGTCTGGCATCAGTTCATGCAGAAGAATCCCCAGTGGTCTCATTTCGTTTTTGACCGGATGAAAAACGTCCTGTACGATCTCGGTCGCTACGGCGAGATGGAAGAGATTTACAAGGACATCATCCGGAAAAAACCGCAGAACCTCATGGCCTATATCCACCTCATCGAAATCTACGGCAAACAGAACCGTATCGACGAGGCGCTCGCCCTGTGCGAAGGGGTGATCGAAAAACACCCGGACTGCAAACCGTGTCAGCATGCGCGGATCCTGTTGCTTCAACAGAAAGGGCTTGAGCGCGAATCCTTGAACGCAGCCCTGGCGTATATCGAAAGCGATCTGGAAAAAGCATCGTTCTACTGGTGCCGGAAATGCGGGTACGAAACGGCCGAACCGCTCTGGCGTTGTCCCCAATGCCAGGCCTGGAAATCGTTCCTGGTCGAAGAATGAAGTCCCTGCGTCCGCTCATCCTGCTTGCTGTCATCCTCCCGTGCGCGCCTTCCCGGCCGGAAGTGCTCTCCGACCTGTTGAGACTGATCCGCAGCGGGGAAACGGGGGCGGCGCGCCTGCAGATGGACAAACTCCCCGCCGGCCTGCTGACGCCGGATAAAACCCTTTTCCTGAAAGCCCTGCTGACTGAAAACGCGGATTCGGCCGCGGTTCTCTACCGTAATTTTCTAAATGCCCATCCGGAAAGCCCGTTCTGCGACGATGCCG
>JAFGEX010000382.1 GCA_016931355.1 bacterium | reverse complement strand
GCCAGAACTGCAACAGCATCGAGCGCGTCTATGTGCAGGAAAGCATCTGGACACGCTTCCTGGATCTGCTGACCGGGAAAATGAAAAGGATACGCGTCGGGAATGGAATGGATCCGGGAACGGATATGGGGCCCCTGGCATCCGCGGAGCAATTGCACAAGGTCGAGTCCATCGTCCGTCATGCGGAAAAACAGGGCGCGGAGCTGCTCCTGGGCGGCAGGCGCGTCGCCGGCCTTGACGGGCATTTCTTCGAACCCACGCTGTTGCATTGGCCCAAAAACATGCAGGCGCCCTTTCAGGAGGAGATTTTCGGCCCCCTCATCATGGTGACCCCCTTCTCATCGGATGAAGAGGCAATCCGCCTGGCGAATCACAGTCCGTTCGGTCTGGCTGCGTCCGTTTGGACGGAGAACAGACGCAGGGGCGAAGCCCTGGCCCGCAGCATTCAATCCGGGACCGTGATGATCAACGATTCAGTGGTATCGTTCGGGATGCCCGAGGCCGGATGGACCGGTGTGAAAATGAGTGGCGTGGGCTGGGTGCACGGCGAGAAGGGCCTGGATGAGATGGTCAACATCAAGTACGTCAACCGGGATCCCATGTCCCGCACCCAGAAGTTCTGGTGGTTCCCCTACACGGCGGCCACAGCGCAGGCTCTCCAATCCGGGATGGCGTTTTTGTACGGGACCGGCGTAATGAAAAAGATTCGCCTTATTCCGGGCATACTCCGGTATTTTGCAGGGTATCTGGCGGTAAACAGGGGAAAAAAGGACAAATGGTGATAGTGAAACTCACCGGCATATAGCAGCTGCGGAGTCTTCTCGTTGCAGGCGGGTGAACTGCGACGCACCTGGAAAGTGCATCGCAGTTATTTGCGATCCCTTTCTCCCCCGCCTGGGCCCCCGACAAAATATTTCGGGGGCGACAGATATGACTTTGGGAGTCATTCCCGAAATCTTTTATCGGGAATCCACTTCCTCTTCAATTTAACTCTGCCCTTACCCGCCGGCATGCCCGCACTTCCTTGATGCGGGTAATGCCCCCGCTGTCAGATCTAAATCCCTTCGAGGTTCTTGATCCTGTTTTCGTGTTCGGCTACCTGGTTTTCGACCTTGAGCAGTTCGTGTTCTACAGCTGGCTTTTCGGAAACCTGAGTTTCGAGCGCGGCCAGCGATTCCCGGAGTTTGGATATTTCCTGGTGAATCCGGTTGAACTCCTCCGGATGATCGCCCGCCTGGGAGGCCAGCACCTCGATTTTACCGTCCACTGTGGTAATTTTTTTGTCCAGATCCACAAGGCGCTGCTCCAGATCCAGCAATTCACGCCTGGCCGCGAGTCCGGCCAGCTCCTCCCTTGTGACCAGCCCCTCCAAATCGCTCCTGGATGCAAATTTTCTCAGAGCCGATTTTGGAGCAAGAAGAGCGAGATCGTCCTTTGTCGCCCATGCGGGCCGGGACGCGGCGGCCTTTGGTTTCGCGGATTTTACGGTTTTGGCTCCGGAACCCTTTGACTTTGCAGCCTTTTTTGCGGGCTTTTTAGATTTGGAACGTGAAACCGCTTTCTTCTTCACTGGTTTTGCCATGGAACGATCCCTCCATTTGAACGGGAATTTCCACCTCTTGCCGTAAAAATAATCAAATAATCATAAAACAGCAATGATTTTTCTTGATTTTATGATTCTGACGGCAAGTGCAGGTGAGCGAATTGAAATGTCTTTTAACCTGCAGATGCCGTATTCCCCTGCAGATTTTTACCTTAGCGCTTCAACTGATTGAAATACAGCCACTCTGTATCAAAAACAATCTTTTGAACAAATGGTCAAGCAATTAAAAAACAAAGAGATGCCGCAGTACAGTCCCGGATGGCACTTGAATTGCAAATTTTGGAGAAAATGGGGTGGGAGGCTTTTTTTGGAAGGATATCCGTTGCGATTTTCATCTGTCCGTCTGTTCCTGAAAATAATTATTTTTCTGATCCTTGCAGCAGCTTCGGCCGCATCTTTGGATGTCCGGGCCGCAGATCCGCTATCCATCATCCAGTACCCGGTCATCGGAAGGCCGGTGCTGGTCAGGCCGGGTCAATCCTTTGTCATTGAATGCCAGACCGGGAGCGGATCGTCGAATTGGACAGCCGCGCTTACCATGCCGTACGGCCGGGCCGAATTGTCCGTAACGCCGGGCGATCATGCGAACGGAATCCGGCGGCTGACAGCTGCAGTTCCGGCGGACACACCGTTTGAATTATATGACCTGCACGTCCAGGCGTCGGGAGGCGTGGATGATGTCAGCAGAAACTGCGTGCGCGTGATCCCTGAATTCAGGCAGGACTTCTCCTTCGTGCATTTGCCGGACTGCCATCTCCCGTCCGTTTCCTGGATCGGTTTTTACGACGATGCCCATTCGGTCCCGGAATTGAGGCAGGTGCTGAAGGAACTGGACATCCTCAATCCCGAATTCGTGCTTCAGACCGGTGATATCGTGGACAACGGCCAGGATGAGAGCCAGTTCCGCATCGCCCAGGATGTTCTGGCTGAAAGCCGTATGCCCGTTTTCCTGACCGGCGGCAATCACGACCTCTGGTACACGGGCCACGACAACTGGGCGCGGTTTTTCGGAAAGGCCATGAACTACGGCTTTTCCTACGGATCCACCCGGTTCCTCGGGCTCGAAATGTACGACATCCCGGCCAAAACCTTCACTTCGGACCAGATGAAATGGCTGGCGCGCTCCCTGGACGCGTCCATTCAGGCCGGGGAATCCGGCCGCATCCTCTTTTACCATTATGACGAATCGCGCCAGATCACCGGGGATTTCGCGGACCGTTACGCAATCGATGCCGTGCTGTACGGACACACGCACATCAACGGCGAACAGGTGATCGGCGCAGGCACCCTGAAACTCAACACCTCCTATACGATGAATGAAAACGGGGAGTACAGGCTCATCCGTGTCAGGGGCGGAAAAATCGCGGAACATCCGGTTCTTTCGTTCAAGCGCATCCGTACGGACATTTCTCCGGAAAATGACGGCAGCAGCTGGAAAATGTCCGCAGACATCGTCAATGAACAGAATTTCGGCCTGGAGAACGCCCTGACGAAACTGCATGTGCGCAGGGATGCGGCGCCCTTTGAAGTGGAAGGAGGGCGTGTCCTCCAGTTCATCGATTACGGAGACAACAAGCGTGTATATTATATAGAGACGGATGTCCCGGCGCATGGAACGGCGCGGGTCTCCGTGACCGGGACTCCGCTTTCCGGAGAACCGCCCCGTATTGCGGATTACAGCCCGAAGAATGACACGACCATCACTGCAGGCAGGACGCTGGAGCTGGAAATCAAGGCTTCAGCGCCGGGCCAGACCATTGCCTATGCCTGGGAGGTGGACGGGAAAGCGGTTTCAGGCGCCTCCGGGCCGTCCTATTCCTACAAACCCGCGCTTGATTTCCGCGGAGAAACGCTGATTCATGCATACGCCTCTACATCCGCAGGCCGCGCCGGCCGTGTCTGGCGGGTTTACGTGGAACCGGCAGGAACGAAGCCTGCTCTGGCCGGATTCACGCGCAATTTTTTCACTGCAGACCGCGAAATTACCCTGCAGTGGACGGAGCCTGTCGAGGGCAGCGGCGTGTTCGAATACGGGGCAGTGTCCGGCGTTTATACAGGATCCATACAGGAGGAAGGGAATCTGAACCGAATCCGGTTCATTCCTGCGGACAGGGGCATGGGGCTTGGGCTTTTTTATTGCCGCATCCGTTCGGCCGGGCTGTCCAGCGACGAGTTCAGGCTGATCATCGAATCCTCCCAGGCCCCGGTCATGACCTTTCCCGTGGGCGATGTGAAAACCCAGTCCCCGGTCTTCAACTGGGACCCGGTTGCAGGCGTGCCTTATTATCTGGTCATACTCACGGACCAGGAAATACACATCAGCGAGGATCCGGTCACCGGTGAATTTTCAATAGAGGGCGCCAATCCCATCTGGGCCGTTCTCACTCCGGAGCATTCCGTGCAGTACGGCGCTCCGGATCCGAGCCGGACCTTCACGAGCGCACCGGCCCCGCTGGTCCCGGGATCCGAATACTGGTGGATCGTTTTGAACTGTTACGGGAACAAGCCTGAACTGGCATCCACAGTCCAGTCCGGGGTGAGCCGGTTCCGGGTGGCCATGCCGTCATCCGGCCTTTCTTCCCCGCAATTGACATCACCCGCGGAAGGCGCCGTGCTTTCCGGCCCTTCCATCCTTTTCGGCTGGGACCCGGTTCCCGGAGCAGCAGGCTACAGGTTCTATCCCTTCAAAATCGAACTGGAGGAAGGCATCGAAGTCGTTCGGCCCGTATGGGAGAACGTGATTTTCACGACAGGCACGGTTCTCGAATATGAGGCAGGGGAGCGCCTGGTCAAGGGTAACTATCTGTGGAAGGTTTCCGCTGTGGACAACAGCGGGAATGAGATGCCGAGCGGGACGAGGAGCTTCCGGTATGATGCGCCTTCCTGCATTCTGAATATCCGGACCTATGACGATCGCGGTACGCCTCAGGCTGCGGACGATCTCTCCCTGCCGCGCGTCAATGTCAGGTACGACGCCCTGACCGGCGTGGACATGGGACTGCCCCTTTCGACGGACAGGCAGGGAAACAGGCAGGGGCTTGTTTTCTCACCAGGCATCTATGTTTTTTCCGTTGACAAGGAAGGCTATGCGCCGTTCAGGGACACCCTGTCCCTGGAGGAGGGCAAAACCATCAATCTGGACATCCGGCTGACACCTGATTCCTGCATACTCACAGGCCTTGTCCAGGATGCGGGGGCGGCCGCAGTTGAAGCGGCAACCATCCTTGCCAGACACAGCCTGCATCCGGACTATTCGCGTACGGCTGCGTCCGACCGGGACGGCCGTTTTTCCCTTTCCCTCGGGCCCGGCCCCTGGCAGATACTCGCATCCAAGACCGGCTATCAGGACAGCCCGGCTGTCTCAGTATCCGTTCAGCCCGAGGAGATCCGTGTTCTCTCCTCCCCGCTGATACTCAGGCAAAACCTGAACCGCATTTCCGGGTCGGTGCTCAATTCATCAGGCCAGCCGGTATTCGGGGCGCGGGTCGATTTGACCGGGGGTAAGACGGCACAGAATGCCATGACGGATGCAAACGGCCGCTTCCAGTTTTCCGTCCCGGACGGGACCTGGCTTCTCGTTGTGACAAAGCCCGGATTTTCCTCGCCTGCAGGACGTTCCCTGTCGGTTTCGGGAGGCATGAATCTGGAAGTGATTCCAAGCCCGGAACTGCTCCCGTCCGGCAGTCTGATATCCGGCATGGTCAGCGACGGATTGAGCACAGCCGGCAACGCCGTGGTATCCGCGATGCCGGTTTCCGGCAATGCGCTCCAAACGACCGCGGATGCATATGGACAATACGTTCTCCCTGTGCCGGCGGGCAGCTATATTCTGCGTGCGGCAAGGGAAGGGTACAATTCCGGCCCGGCAGTACAGGTGCAGGTGAACGCCAACGAAGCGGTGACCGGCATTGCCCTGTCCATTGCTGAAGCCACAGGCCTCATGTCCGGATCCGTGACCTTCGACGGATTCACGCCTGTATCCGGAGCAGTGGTTTATGCGGGTGATCTGCAGGCCCAGACCGACAACGGTGGCAGGTACGAGATCCGGCTGGCTCCGGGAAAGTACAGCGTGATGGCCTGGAAAAGCGGATATTTGGGCAGGAGCGCTCAGGATGTTACGATTGCGGAACATCAGCATCTCGTATCCATGGATTTCGTCCTGACGCCCCATGCGAGCGTGATCCGGGGCCGTGTTTATTCCTCAGGCGGCGGGCTTTCCGGCGCCCGGGTGCGTTCCGCATCCGGATCCGAGGCTGTGGCTGATGCAGGCGGTTATTACGGGCTGAATGTACAGGCGGGCGTTCATGAAGTCACTGCGTCCATGCCCGGTTTCGCATCCAAGACCCTCAAAATACCCGCAGGCCAGGCCCAGGT
>JAFGEX010000381.1 GCA_016931355.1 bacterium | reverse complement strand
TGCACATGATCCTGCCTGCCGACCATCCGGTGCTGCCCTGGACCGCCCTGATCGTCGGCCTCTGGATCCCCAATTTCTACTACTGGGGACTCAACCAATACATCACGCAGCGAAGCCTGGCCGCCAAATCGATTCGCCAGGGTCAGATGGGCGTTCTGTTTGCGGCGTTTCTGAAACTCCTGATCCCGTTTATCGTTATTTTCCCGGGTATCATGGCCTACCAGCTTTACAGCGACCAGTTGGCCGCGACACCGGATGCCGCGTACCCGCTTTTGATCCGCAACCTTATCCCGATCGGGATTCGCGGACTCATTTTTGCGGCCATTGCCGGCGCCGTCATCAGTTCGCTGGCCTCGATGCTCAATTCGGCATCCACCATCTTTACGATGGACCTTTACAAACGTCACCTGAAAAAGGACGCCTCCCCAAAAGCGCTGGTTTCGATGGGACGTGTAATGACTTTGATCCTCGTGGTTCTGGGATGCTTCATCGCACCGCAGCTTGGCAACCCGCGCTTCCAGGGAATCTTCAATTATATCCAGGAGTTCCAGGGCTTTGTTTCACCCGGGATTCTCGCAGCATTCGTGTTTGGAATGGTGTTCAAGAAAAGCCCCGCGTCTGCAGGGGTAACAGCCCTGGTTGCCAGTCCCGTAATCTATGGAATTCTCTTCTTCACCGCCAAGAACATGGCATTTTTAAACAGGATGGCGGTGACCTTCGCCATAATCCTCGCACTCATGGCTCTACTCACGATACTGAAGCCGCTGGATACACCGAAAGAGATGCCCATACGCGAAGGCTTTGAAGATATCAGGCTGGCAAAACCCGTGAAATACACCGGGATTGCCGTCATAGTAGTGACATTGATCCTTTACGCAATCTTCTGGTAGACATAAAACCATGAACCTACCCGATAACAAGCTGGTTGCGCTCTATGGAGCCGACAGCCTGGAAAGCCAGAGACAACGATACAGGGATCTGACACGCGAATATTCCGAACGTTTCGGAGTGCCCCAATTGCTGCAGTTCGTCTCGGCCCCGGGGCGAACGGAGCTGGGCGGCAATCACACGGACCACAACCAGGGCCGGGTGCTCTGTGCGGCGGTCCGCCGGGATGCGGTCGCCGCTGTCGAGCCTCGATCCGATGACCTGGCAAAGCTGAAATCCTCAGCCTTCCCGCAACCCTATGAAATCGATCTATCCGATCCTGATCCGAAAAACGGCGAGAAAGGCACCCCGGCTGCACTGATCCGTGGAGTAGCGGCGGGATTGAAAAAGAGAGGATTCCAGATTGGCGGCTTCAATGCCGTAATTCACAGCGATGTGGGCATCGGATCGGGACTGTCGTCTTCGGCGAGTTTCGAGGTTCTGACCGGTGGGATCTTCAATACGCTTTTTAATGAAAACAGGGTCGATCCGGTCACTCTTGCGAAAATCGGACAGTATGCGGAAAACGTTTATTTCGGCAAGCCGTGCGGCCTGATGGATCAGTTGGCGTCCTCTATCGGCGGCGTCCTGGCCATCGACTTCAAAGACAGCGAAAATCCGGTTATCGAAAAAGTCCCGGTGGATTTCAGTCAAACGGACTATATTCTCGCGGTAGTCGATACCGGGGGAAGCCATGCCGATCTGACTTCGGCTTACGCGTCCATTCCGAACGAGATGAAACAGGTGGCATCCCTGTTCGGAAAAAACACATTGCGGGAAGTCGGGGAAGAGACGTTCCGTGCAGCGATAAGCAGAATTAGACCAGAAGCGGGGGACCGGGCCGTTCTCAGGTCTCTGCATTTCTTTGTGGAAAATCGGCGCGTGGTCATGATGGTGGAAGCCCTGAAAACCAAGGACTATGACACCTACCTTCGCCTGGCTGCCGAAAGCGGCGCTTCCTCAAACAGTATGCTTCAGAACATCGTTGCGCCAGACAGCATCGGACACAATCAACCGGCGGCGCTTGCCATCGGCGTATCCAATGATTTTTTCCGGTCACGAGGCCGTGGGGTTGCACGGATTCATGGAGGGGGATTCGCCGGCACCATTCAGGCATATGCCCACAGGGATGACTTCAAGGATTATTCACAGCGCATGCATGCAATTTTCGGGAGCGACTGCATTCAACCGCTGACAATCAGGACGCAGGGAGTGGTGGAAATACGCTGAAACCCCGTGAAAAATGCGGGCTGGTTTTTCTTCCTTGATCCTTTCCAGGTTCAAACACTTTCAGACGCATTCATTCGTTTAGAGACGGTTTGCCATAAGGCCGTAGTCAAAAAACATTGATCCATGTTTTCCAGCATGCCGGTAAATTTAGGCCATGGAATTGAAAAGGTCAGCAGGTTCTGTTTGACGCATATTCGAGCAGAAGGATCGAACAACCCAAGAACAGCCCTGGGAGCATCGGTCTGAAGCTCTCTCATGGCGAAACCGATCAGCGAGTCACAGCCGGAACTGAAGGGCGCGATAACGCCGTGGGGAGTCATGGAGTCGTAGTTCGCGAGGGCATGAAGACCGGCGATGGCATCCGGATTACAAAAAAAGGATACAACCAGCGGCTCGTCTTTCTCAGACAGGAGGTCCCAGCGCTTGAAGATTATGTACTTGCCCGGAGCCGGCACCGGCGGGAATCTAGTTAAAATATCCTTAACCTGCTCTTCCGTCTTGTAAAATTTCTCCTCTTTAACGAGAAAGTCATCAAGGACGGCCTATTGATTTCGTATCCCTGGGCCACCCTGACGTTAATTTCATCGGATTCGAAAAACCGGTGTTTTACCAGGTATCCGGCCAGACAACCGTTGCCGCTGCCCGTGGCCGGATCCTCGGGAATTCCCAGATAGTCCGCAAACATGCGGACCGACATATTGTGATCATCCGTATAGCCTTCACGGCAAAATATCAGGATGTTCTTGGCCCACGTCTTTTCGATAATTTTGAAATACAGATCTCTTTCAATCTTTGCCCTTTTCAGGCGTGAATATGCGAACACAATATCCCTTCTTCCCCGGTGTTTCAGACAAAATAAAGGTGCTTTCCGAGAAATGGATTTCATGAGCAATCTGCTGCATCTCGAGATCCGTCAAAGGGGAATCCACGATGTAGGTCGCGAGCTGGTTGCCCGAATATTTTTCTTCTGCGAACACATCGGTAATGAAAAATTGCATGGCGCCGGCCTTTCCTCATCTTGCCATTACGGTAGTTATCTTCTCTGGGCCGTCAGGAGACATGGATCATGGCATTGAAGTTCCTTACCGCATCAGGCCTGTAGGCTGTCCTATGAAAGGGGATGTCAAGGGCATTTTTCATCTTTCCAGGGACGGGGAGGATTTTTTTAGCCTGAAACATCCAGC
>JAFGEX010000380.1 GCA_016931355.1 bacterium | reverse complement strand
GTCATGGACATGAACGACCGGTCGCTGAGGAAAATCATCGTCGGCCTCGGCGGGACCCTGTCCGGCGTGCCCCGCGAGACGGGATTCGACATCACGGCCGCTTCAGAGGTCATGGCCATACTCTGCCTCGCCGAAAATCTCACGGATCTGAAAAAGAAGCTGGGAAACATCTTCGTCGGATTCACATACGACCGGAATCCGGTGTATGCCCGGGACCTCAAGGCCAGCGGCGCGATGACCGCGCTGCTCAAGGACGCGGTCATGCCCAATCTGGTCCAGACGATCGAGGGGAATCCGGCGATCATACACGGCGGGCCTTTTGCCAACATCGCCCAGGGGACCAACAGCGTCATCGCGACCAAGATGGGGCTTTCCTTGTCCGACTATGTGGTGACCGAAGCCGGGTTCGCGTTCGACCTGGGCGCTGAAAAATTCTTCGACATCAAATGCGGTTATTCGGGATTGTCGCCGAAAGCGGTCGTCCTGGTCGCTACCCTGAAGGCGTTGAAATACCACGGAGGAACGGACATCAAATCCGTGCATCAGCCTGACCCGGAAGCGCTGAAAAGAGGCCTGGGGAACCTGGAGAAGCACATTGAAAACATCCATGCGTTCGGCATCCGGGCAGCCGTTGCCCTCAACAAATTCACCGGGGACACAGACGCGGAAATAGAAATCGTCAAGTCGCGGTGCAGGGAGCTCGGCGTCCCCGCATCCGTTGCGGACGTGTGGTCCAAGGGCGGGGAAGGCGCCACGGAGCTGGCGGAGATCGTGTGCGACCTCGCCCGGAACTGCAAAAACAGATACAAACCCACGTATGACTGGAACTGGGACGTGCCCAAAAAGGTCGAAACCATCGCCCTGAACATCTACGGAGCAGAGGGTGTGGACTATACGTCCAGGGCCAGGGAGGATCTGGAAAAGATCAGGAAGCTCGGTCTGGACAAACTCCCCGTGTGCATGGCCAAGACGCCGATGTCGCTTTCCGACAATCCCAAACTGCTGGGAAGGCCACAGGATTTCCGTATTGTGGTGCGGGAAATCGAAGTGGCTGCCGGAGCCGGTTTCGTCATCCCCATCACAGGCGAGATCATGCGCATGCCCGGCCTGCCCGCCGTGCCCACGGCAGAGAAAATCGACATCGACGAACAGGGAAATATTACGGGGCTTTTTTAATCAGAGAGAAACCGCCTGTGCGTCGCCATAATTTTCCCGGACTTTTTTCCATAGAGCCCCGGGGAGCAAATTGAAACCGCCCCGCTGAGATGCACAGATGATCCGCCCGCCGGGAGGTCTCTTTCTCTAAAAGTCTTTTGTCCTGATTTCCCTTGCTTTTTTTAATCCGTATTATTATGTTCCAATAATTATTAAACATCCAACTGACACTCCTTTTCACTACGGGAAGCAAGCGGGATCATCCCCTGCCGGATGGAGGATTCCGGAAAATGCGGCGCGAAGGCTTATTGAAGCCATCGTTCCGCGTGATCTGTTTTTTTACCCGTAACCGTTGCCTGGAGGTGTACCATGAAAACATTTCCGCCTCCTTCAGTTCCTTCAATCATTCTCGCAATCATTTTTCACCTGATCTCTTTCCAGATTCTCCATGCGGACGCGTGGCGTGAAATCCAGTGCGACACAGCTCCCCCTGCCCGATACTTCCACACCATGGTCAACATCGACGGGACGATTTACCTATTCGGAGGTGCGGGCGAAAGCAGTATGGGGAAACATGATCCAATGAGCATCAGCAAGCCCAATCAATTATTCATGAATGACATTTGGAAGTATAACACACATTATGAGAATAAATGGCAAGAAGAAGAGCCCGCCAACACCCCTCCGCTTCCGCTTGCCCAGCACGGCGCGGCAGCGGTCAACGGGAAGATGCTGATCTTCTTCGGATACTCCCAGACTGGACACATGGAGGACATGTGGCGTTACGATCCTGCGGCAAAAACGTGGGAGCATCTCCCCTTTCAGCAGACGCTGCCCGAGGCAAGAAGCGCGTTCTCAACCGTCGTGCTGGCACAACAGCCCTGTATCTTCGGCGGCCTGGACAAAAACGGTCAGCCGTTGCGCGAAGTCTGGATATTCAATAACAACGAAGGTACCTGGGAGAAAAAAAACACCATGCTGGAGGGAGAAGAGCGATTTGGCCACGGCGCGTTCGTTCAGGACGAAAAAATGATCATCTTCGGCGGAAGAAATGCGCAGGGGGAATATATGAATACGGTATTGTACATTTCGAGTGACTTCGTTACCGTGAAATCTTGGACCAGCTCTCTTCTGGCTTATAATCTGCCTGCTGCAGCTACTCTGCCGTATTGTTTCGGGGGCAGGGTTCCCAGATCATCCATGCAAAAGACATCACCGGACAGGATGGCGACGGCATCGGACGACACAGTCAGCAATCAGACCTGGAGACTGGATGTTGAAACGCAAAGCTGGATTCGCTGCGCGGACATGCCGGTGGCTTTGCAGAACGCGGCGGCCTGCGCCTATGAAGCGGACGGAAAGACCGAAATCCTTATTTTCGGCGGCATGACCGCGGACGGCCTTCCGAGCGGCCGGACGTTTGTGTACACGCCGGGCGGAACCGACGTTGAAGAAAAGCCTGTCATGCCTGATGATTACAACCTATGCCAGAATTATCCCAATCCGTTCAACAGCGAAACGACCATTTCATACCAATTAAAAGGTGCAGGACATGTTTGTATTCGGCTGTATAATCTTCAGGGACAGATTGTTCGGATGATAACGGATCGATACCAGCATTCCGGATCACATGAAGTTCATTTGAATGCTTCGGATTTGGCATCGGGCATTTATTTTTATCGTATGACTGTGAACGGCCATCAATTCATAAGGAAAATGATTTTGTTGGAATAATCTCACAATATTTATGGTTAACCCAATCATGCACTGGATCGAAATGCGCACCATTTTTATAGAAATTCATGTTTTGTGGAATTACTACTTTAAGGAAAATCTCATTTGGCATTTCGACCCAGTGATGATCAGCGTTCGACGCTATAATCAACACAGCATTCACTTAATCTAACCTCCCCACCGGGGAGAAGAAAAAAATTAAATTCTTACAATAATAGGTGCTATAACATGGGCAAGTCCAAAACATCCAAACCCGATAAGAATAAAAAGAATTCTAAAATACCATCTAATCCCATAAGCGCCAGCACCATAACAACAGAAAAAAAAGAAACCAGCCACAGACAATACAAAAAAGAACCAAAGCATAAATGTATACGTGAATGGATAATGATTTTCTTTACTTTT
>JAFGEX010000379.1 GCA_016931355.1 bacterium | reverse complement strand
GGTTTTTCATAATACATATGCTTGCCGAGCCGGGCCGCCTCGAGACCGATGATCGCATGCCAGTGATCCGGGACCGCAATGCATACCGCGTCGATATCCGGCCTGGCCAGCAGTTCCCGGAAATCCAAATAGGCCCTGCAATCCTTGTTGCCGTAATGCCTGTTGACAGTCTCCCCGGCGCGTTCCCGGTGTTCCCGCCTCACATCACAGACCGCAGCCACCTGAACGGAATCATATCCGAGAAAGGAACGCACATGGCCGGTCCCCATGCTGCCCGTGCCGATGCAGCCCATGACGATCCGGCTGTTCGGTCCGGCCACGCCACCCCGGCCCAGGACGCGCGCAGGGATGAAACACGGCAGGGCCAGGCCTGCAGCCCATCCACCCGATTTTTTCAGAAATTGTCTTCTCTTCATCATCCGCCGCCTGAACGCCTGATGCGGGCCGTCCGCATCCGCGTTTTATTTGGACATTTCGGACCGTAAATCCGGTTCCGTATCCGCCTTGAGATCTCCCATCACGAATTGAAATCCGGCCAGATAATGGGCCAGAATATTCGGATCCCAGTTGATATGCGGGTTGTGACCCAGAGACGAGTAGAAAACCCTTCCGCCGCCGTAACGGCGTATCCAGCTGATGGCCAGGTCCCCGTCCTTCCGGCGTTCCGGCAAAATTCTGCGGCTTTCGCTCATGTCCGTTTTGCAAGTGTCGATCGAGAGCAGCACATGCAGATTCCTCCGCGACCACGGATCCTGGAACTGAAACACCTCGTCGCTGACCCGGAAAGCCCCGCCTTCGAACATCGCGTTGACCGGGCTGGATGGGTCATCCACCTTGAGCGTGATCCATTCATCCGGTTTCCAGGGATGACCCCCGTTTTCATACCCGCCGAGCATTTCACCGAATGCGGGCCACTGGTCGTACACAGGCCACTGGACAAAGGTCGCGCCTGCCGCGTGTATGCCTGCAAATCCGCGCCCCCCCCTGATATAGTCCAGCAGGGCCTGGCGCTTTTCCGCAGCCTCAAACAATACGCCGGCCGTATTGTTGAAGCACAGAGCGTCGAAACGCCCGAGGATTCCGGCTGTGAACACCGACGTGTCGCTCGAGAAGAAAGCCCTGTAGGCGCCCGTCTTTTCGCCCATGCGGAGAATCGCGTAGTTCGCATACGGGATGGAAGCATGGCCCTTCTCGACCCTGCCGTCCCGGATGTGCAGGTTGAATACCAGAAGGCTTCGTTTGCATCCCGGTTTCGCCTGCGCCTTTGCCGGAAGCGCCTCTTCGATTCTGCGTATGTCTTCTTTGGACAGGCCGGCCTTCAGACGCCTGGACATCTGTTTCGAATCGAAAATTTCCTGGGCAGGACAAATCGTTTGAATGCCGATGACCAGGACTGAACAGGCCAGTGTCATTCGGATTTTCATCATTTTCAGCAATCCCTCATTTATTTTGGATTTTGGATTGTGGATTGATGATTGAAAACATGTTTTTCAATACGCAATCCAAAATCAGCAATCACAAATCCAGTTACTGTCAAAGAACGTCAACCGACAATCGTCAATCTTCTCTGAGATCTGCAATCTGCAATCGTTTATCTGAGATCAATTTTTTCTTCGCCCATCGTCAAACGTCCATCGTCAATCTTCAATCGTCAATCCACTTTCCCGATCCCCGATTCCCGAATCCCTCTTTTATATCCTCCAAGGGCTTCTCATCGCCCGGGCCGTCATCCGGTTCGCCTCTTCGTCCCCATTGAAACGTTCCAGCACCGGATCCCATTTTAAAGGCCTGCCCAGCCGCATTGCGATATTGCCGAGATGGCACACGGTCACGGACCTGCAACCGGTTTCCACATCGCAAACAGGCCTGTTCCGGTCCCGGATGCTGCGCAGAAAATCGAGCTGATGGTCGTCGCTGCGGTACAGGCGGATCTCTCCGGGACCGATTCTGCGCTGGACCAGGTTTTCAGGAAAGGTCTTCAGGTATTCCCGGTTCACCTCCACCCAGCCTTCCGTACCCGTGAACCGCACCCTGTTCGACTCAAAATCCGCGGTCATTTCGATCCCGCCCGTGTACCGGTAAGTCAGATGGCGGATATCCCCGCCGTCCGGCGGGATGATTTCAACAGGTCCGCTGTGGTCCATGCCCAGGCCCCATTGCGCAATATCGAAATGATGGGCTCCCCAGTCCGTCATGCCGCCGCCCGAGTAGTCGTAATAGTTGCGCCACATGGGGTACCCTTCCCTCTCGATGGGATAGGGGAGATCCGGGTGATAAGGCCTCCAGGGCGCAGGACCGAGCCACATGTCCCAGTTGATCGTGTCCGGGACAGGAGCCGCCGGCAGGTTGCAGAACGACGGAAAAGGGGGGAAACCGGTGCGTATGCACACAGCCACCTGGCGGACTTCCCCGATATATCCGTTCCGGACCAGCTCGCAGGCATGGCGGAATTTCTGAGCGGAGCGCTGCTGGCTGCCTGTCTGGAAGATGCGCCCGGTGCGCCTGGCCTCGTTTGCCATGGCCCTGGCTTCCGCAATGGTCAGGGAAAGGGGCTTTTCGCAGTACACATCTTTGCCGGAACGCATGGCTGTGACGGCCATGACGGCATGCCAGTGATCCGGCGTGGCGATGACGACCGCGTCGATGCCGGGTTTGGCTAGCAGGTTCCGGAAATCCCGGATTGCCTCAATCCCGCCGGACGGGAGGGAGCGCGCCGAGTAGTATCTTTCTGCAATGGCCTTTCCTCTTGCCAGTTTCCGGCTATCCGCATCGCAGACCGCAACGACCTGTGTGCCGGGCTGATCCAAAAAGCCGCGGAGCAGGCCCGGCCCCTGCATGCCGAGGCCGATGAATCCCATGGCGATACGGTCGCCGGGCGGAACCGACCCGAAACCCATAGCGGAACCGGGGATGAACAAAGGCGCGGAAACAGCCGCGCCGGCTGCACTTTTCAGGAAACGGCGTCTGGAGATGGATCTGGAGTTTTTCATAATCTCCATTATTCTGATTATTGACTTTGAATCTGACAGCGAGTGCATTCCCCTTAGCTTGCCGACGGGCCTTCCCCGGGCTTTGACCCGGGGTAAGCGAGAGAATACAAACAAATTTTCCCTACAGATCGAAGATTCCCCGGCAGCTCACTGCCGGGGAGCTTCAATTTTGGTTTACGAACTGATCTCAGATATCAGATTAACGATATCAGATTTCTTAACAGATCTGAGATCTGCAATCGTTTAACGGAGATCCATTTTTTCCCTTCGATCGTCCATCGTCAATGTTCAATCTTCAATCGACAATCCTATCTCCTGATGCCCGATGTTTGTCTTTTCCCGAACCCCTATCCCCGATTCCCGATCCCCGTCTTTTATGCGATGCCCCATGCCCGAAGCACGATGCACGTCTTTTACAATCCCGGTCCGCGACTATCCCCAATCCACTTTTTTGAATATACAAAATCCCCCCCTCACTGTCAAAGCCAAGTGGCATATTTGACAATTGATTACATTTGACATTCCGGCGGAAATTTTGTAAAATAATTGGTTATACAATAAATGTGCAGGTTTTCCATGACATTCTCATTCATCAAGTTCATGATCATCCTTTTCACTCCCTTTTTTGCCGCATCATTATCCGCCCAGAGCCTGATCCTCAATGAGCTGATGTCCAAAAACACGAAAGTCCTGCCGGATGAAAACGGGAAATATTTTGATTGGGTGGAAATTCTGAACATCGGCAGCGAGGCCGCGCCGCTCGAAGGATACACCCTCTCCGACCGCGAAAATCCTCCCGGAAAATGGCGATTCCCGGCATTCATCCTGGAACCGGGCTGCTTCTGCGTGGTGCACGCATCCGGGCAGGAGGAAAGGGAAAACGTTTATTACCGGACCCTCATTGACCACGGAGATACCTGCAAGTATCATGTCGGAAATTCCGCAATCCTTTCCACCTGGCGCTCCATGGGATTCAACGACAGCGAATGGCCCTCAGGCCCGAGCGGATTCGGATACGGGGACGGCGACGATTCCACAGTTGTGCAACGCTGCCGTTCCCTGTTCATCCGGAAGGTCTTTCGGATCACAGGCCGGGATTCCATCTTTCGGGCCGTCCTGCACGTGGATGTGGACGACGGATTCGCGGCCTACCTGAACGGCATCGAGATCGCGAGGAAAAACCTGGGGCCCCCGGGCAAGAAGCCTTATTATTACCAGCTGGCCGACAGCACCGCAGAGGCGGTGATCTACCGGGGAGGCAGGCCTGAGGCGTTCGAAATAGGGAATCTTGGAGTGTTCCGGGAAGGAAAAAACATTCTGGCCATTGAAGTGCACAACGACGATGCGAAATCCCCGGATCTGACCCTGATCCCCTATCTGACGATCGGAAAGACATCTGATGATGCAGGCGCCGATTGTCCGGATCATCTCAGCCTGTTCATCCCCCCGTTCAAAGCGAATTTCAAACTGAGCGCGGGCGAACGGCTGTTCCTGAGGGAACCGGCAGGTTCGATGATCGATTCCGTATCCATTCCGGAGATTCCCGTCGATTATTCCCTGGGACGCTTGCCGGACGGCGGTTCCTGGAACATCCTGACCCTGCCCACTCCCGGAGAAAAGAACAGCGACATCGTATTCGCAGGGGCGGGCCCGCCCGTCCTGCTTGAGCCTGAAGGCGGATTTTACGGCACGGAACAGGTCGTTGTCCTGTCCACAGGCCTTCCGGACGCCGTCGTACGATACACCCTCGACGGTTCGGACCCGGACTGGACATCGAAGCAGGCGGTTCAGCCTGTGCTGATCCGCTCCACACAGACCCTGCGCGCCAGGAGTTACGTGCCGGGACTGGAACCCGGACCGGTCATGACCGGCAGCTATCTCATCCGGGAACATCGGTCCCTGCCTGTTATCTGCCTGTCCACAGATCCCCGCAACCTGTTCGACTGGGCATACGGTCTTTTCGAAATGGGGCCGGATGCGAGCCCTGAAAATCCGCATTACGGCGCCAATTTCTGGCAGGACTGGGAGCGGCCGGTCCACATCGAATTTTTCGAACCCGGCGGGACCCCGGGATTCCGGATGGATCTCGGGATGAAGGTGTACGGAGGATGGAGCCGCGCGCATGCCCAGAAATCCGTGGCGCTGTACGCGCGGGGAGAATACGGCAAGGGGGAAATCGAATACCGGCTGTTCCCTGACAAGACTGTCGACCACTTCGAATCCTTCATTCTCAGGAATTCCGGCAACGACTGGTACAACACCCTTTTCAGGGACGGCCTGATGCAGGACCTGGTCAAGGATGTCACGCAAATCGAGACCATGGCCTTCCGGCCGGCCGTTGTGTTTATCAACGGCGAATACTGGGGCATCCTGAACCTGCGCGAAAAAATCAGCGAACATTTCATCGCGGCAAACTGGAACCTGGATGCGGATGAGATCGACTTGTTGTCAACGGAAGGATCCGCCACGCCGGCCGTCATCACGGGGAGCCGTTCGCATTATACGTCCTTCATGACCGAACTGAGTAAGACGGACATGACCGTCAAAGACAACTACCTGCTGCTGGACCGGAACATCGACGTCGGTGCGTTCATCGATTATCAGGCTGCGGAGATCTATTTCGACAACACGGACTGGCCCGGCAACAACATCAAGTTCTGGCGGCCGCAGATGCCCGGCGGTAAATGGAGATGGATCCTCTTTGATACGGATTTCGGATTCGGTTTGTATTCGGGAGGCAGCTCCCAGAACACGCTCGAATTCGCGACCGCTGAAAACGGCCCTTCCTGGCCCAATCCCCCCTATTCGACGCTGCTTTTGAGAAAAGGCCTGGACAATCCTGTATTCCGGAACCGGTTCATCAGCCGTTTCTCCGACCTGCTGAACACCGCGTTCGAATCCGGACGGGTTCTCTTCTGGATCGACAGCCTGGCCGTCCTGATCGCGGATGAAATTCCCGAACACCTGCACCGGTGGGAAAACCAGTCTGTGGAAAGCTGGGAATACCAGGTGGACAGGCTCAGGGATTTTGCGGAGCGCAGGCCGGCTTCTGTTCGTGACCATATCGCCAAAAAATTCAAGCTCACCAGGCGGTTCACGGTTTCCCTGGATGTGCCTGAACCGGGGGGCCGCGTCCGGATCAATTCCCTGCTGATTTCCGGATATCCCTGGACCGGTATCTATTTCAAGGACATCCCCGTAAGCCTGACCGCGGTCCCGGATCCGGGATATGCCTTTGCGGGATGGTCGGACACCGCACTGGGAAACACGGTCACGGTGGACATCCCATTGGCCCGCAATCTGAACCTGCAGGCCTTTTTCCAACCCGCGGATCCGAACCCCGCATCAGTGGTGATCAATGAAATCAATTACAGGAGCGCGGACGATTTCGATCCGGGCGACTGGATCGAACTGGCCAACCGCTCGGATGTGACGATTCCCATGGGAGGATGGAAATTCACAGACGGCGAAGCATCGCATGCTTTCATCCTGCCGGCAGGATGCAGCCTGGCGGCACGGGGATTTTTGATCCTGTGCGAAGACACGGCCCGTTTTCGCCTCCTTTATCCGGACGCCGGCGGTTATCTCGGCAATTTTGATTTCGGACTTTCGAGAACCGGAGACTGCAT
>JAFGEX010000378.1 GCA_016931355.1 bacterium | reverse complement strand
CCTCAGCTTCTTCCGGGCCCTGAAAAGATGACTCTTGATTGTCCCCTCCGGCATTTCCAGCATTTCACCGATTTCCCCGTAGGACATTTCATCCACATGATAGAGGGTCAGTACGGTTCTTTGAAGTCCGGTCAGGCAGGCCATTTCTTTGTCCATCCTGGCCTTCAGGTCCCGGCCCTCGGCATAGGCATCCGGCCATTCATCATTCCCGGGCTGATCATCCAGATCTCCTGAACCCTTCCGGACATCTTCAAACAGCGGCATCCTTTTCTTGTGCAGATGATTGATGCAGGTATTGTAGGCGATACGGCCCACCCAGGTGGAGAATTTGCTCTCCCCCCGGAATCCCCCCAGATTCTGATAGACCTTGACGAAAACATCCTGGCAAAGGTCCTCCGCATCCGCCGCGTTCCCGGTCATCCTGAAAACAACATGCGCGACCAGGCGCTGATGGGACAGCACGATTTCCCTGAAGGCGGCCGCATCGCCCTGAACGGCTTTGCCGATACAGTCCTTTAATTGGGATTCATCCATCATCTCATTTGAGTAGACAGTCTTTTTTCGGGATTGTTGCATGATTTTTTAAGAAAAGGTGCAACCTTTCATCCGCACGCCTGTCTGATCTGCATGAAAGGGCAAAACGCCGAATCATAAAAATAAAGGAGAAAACCATGGACCATGAAATTCTGATACCCGCCGTGGTATTCGGAACCATCGCACTCATCATCAAGATCATTCTCGACCATCGCGTCCGGCAGAAACTCATAGACAAGAACATGCTGGACGAAAACGTGAAATTCCTGAAGATGAACACGGCCCCGGAATCGAATCTGTCCTCCATGAAATGGGGCATGGTGCTCGTGGCCGTGGGGCTCGCATTCCTCATCGGCCGGTTCGCGCCTTCGGATATCGCGCATGAGGTGACTCTGGGCTGCATGTTCATCCTGGCGGGGATCAGCCTCCTGGCCTTTTACGCCGTGGCTGAAAAAATGCAGAAAAAAGGGCAGAATCCGAAAAAATGAGGATGGGACGGCCTGTCATCCGGGTGCGCTTTGATGGCGCCCGGGACAGGCCGCCTCAAGACAGATCCGGACAGCCGGGATCCCGCCCTTTCCGCTGTTGCCCCGCGAGAAAATATTTGGATTCTCCGCAGGATTTTTGCTATATTGGTTAGATCAACATTCCTGCCATCACGGACGCATTTTCTCATTAAAATTCCCCTGCATCCTGCGCGGGGGAATTCTTGATTTATGAATTGATAAACTGCGGCGCACCTTGAAAGCAAGTCGCAAGTCACAGTGATGCACACCCGTTTCCCCGTGGCAAGCTGAAGGGGGTTGCGCTCGCGGACTAATACATCAAATACTCCTCTGGCCGGCCTGCCGGTGATTCCGGCCTCCCGGGGGGATCCAACGGGCTGCAGCATGCGGAGACATCCATGACTTCTCTGTCCAAAACCCTGAAGCTCGCGCAAAGGGGAGCATCCGGATTTCTCCTCGCCCGCCCCCTTTCCATATCCTTCGAAATCACGCGCGCCTGCAACGCCCGCTGCAAGCATTGCCATCTCGGGGGTCCGATTCCGAATGAGAAAAGGGCAAGCGCAGATCGTTATGCGGAAATTGGCCGCACCGCAAAACCGGTTGTGGCCCAGATATCCGGAGGCGAACCCCTCCTGAGAAGGGACCTTGAAGAAATCGCACAGGCGCTCTCCACCAAAGGGCGAGTCCCGTTCATCGTTGTCACGACCAACGCAGCCCTTTTGACCATCGACAGGTTTCAGAAATTGAGGGAAGCAGGCGTGGACGAATTCTCCGTATCGCTCGATTACCCGGACAGGAGGCACGACGATTTCAGGGGAGTGCCCGGACTCTTCGAAAAAATCCGCAAATTGACGGAAGCGGTGAATAACCACGGCGACAGTGCCGTCATCCTGAGCTGCGTGGTGCAGAGCGATAATTTCCGGGCCTTGCCCGCCATCGCCCGCCTGGCCGTGGAGTGGGGCGTCCGGGTCAATTTCAGCACCTACACCCGGTTGCGGACCCAGGATGACACCTACATGATCGCTCCAAAAGACCTCCCGGAATTGAGGGCGATTTCGGAACAATTACTCGAGATACGCAAAAAACACAAAAACGTCTATGCGTCCAGATATATTTTCGACCGGATGATCCGGTTTTACGAAAACGGGGGCATCCCCGGCTGCAGGGCCGGGGAACGGTTCTGGATCGTAAATCCGGACGGTACCCTCTCCCCCTGCGGTCTCATCATGGGATCCTATCGAACGCCGAAACAGCTTCAGGATGATTTTCTCCCCCGCAATCACTGCACGGAATGCAACACCAGCATCCGCGCCAATTGCGAAAAACCGGTCTGGCATCAGATCAAGGACAACCTCCACACCCGTCTGTTCTGAAATGGACCTTCCGTTCAAGGAAATATCCGGGCCGGCTGCGCTTCCGCCGGAGAGGGACGTCAAGCATGCCTCCCGTCTGCGGCTTCTGATCGTCTGTTTGGAACTTTTTTTGATAGCGTTACTGTCTGCGGTGTGGTTCGGATCTGCGGAAATCCGCGCCAGCCACAATCTCTGGGTTCTGTTTTTCTACAACTTTCCATCGCAGTTTCTGATAGCGCCGGTCCCGCACGAGCCGGTATTTCTTTATTTCAGCAAGTATTATTCTCCGGCCCTGGTCACCCTTTTCGCCGTCACGGGCACCCTGTGCACCGAAACGCTCAATTACACCTGTTTTAAATTTTTCGCGGATCTGGAGGCCCTTCAAAAAATCCGGGGAAACAGGTGGGTGCGTTTCACGGTCAATCTCTTCAAGAAAGCGCCTTTCGCCGCCCTCTGGATTGCGGGATTCTCGCCGGTCCCCTTCTACCCGCTGCGATTCCTGGTCGTGCTGGCGCGCTATCCCGTATGGAAATATCTTTCAGCCGTAGCGTTTTCGCGGACGCCGAGGTTCTATATCCTTGCACTCCTGGGCAGATCCATTCACATCCCGGATATGGCGCTCGGCGTCTTCTTCTTGGCCATCACCATTCTTCTGAACATACCTGTTGTCATGAAACTGTTGAAGAACCGGAGGGACCGAAGGGGCCCGAATCGTGGTAAAATGGAGAAAGCCCGATAAACATTAAAGATCCCCGGCAGCCTTCGCGAGGGGATCCTTGATGGACGTGTTTCTGTAAACGGCGACGCACTTTGAAAGTGCATCGCCGTTTACACAGTTTACACGCTCACCTCGGGTCAAGGCCCTGGGCAGGCCACGCGGCAAGCCCCGGGGAATGCGCACGCAGACAGAATGAACGACCCCGCCGCAAGCAGCGGGGTATCAAAGGAAAATGGAATACGCATACGCCCCAAGGGGCGGGAAATTTGACCCATAGAGATTAAACAAGAGATCATTCATCGGATGAGTGAGATCTTCAGAATTTTTTTAAATCCGCCTGCATTGATTTGAACCAGATAAACGCCGGCCGCAGCGGGACGGCCGCGCTTGTCCCTCCCATCCCACCGGATTATCCCTCTGCCCGGTTTTCCTACAGGATCGAAGAGGACGGCCATTTCCCCGCCTCGTACATCAGAGATGCCCACCCGCACCTCCGCCTGCGCAGGGATAAAAAAAGGGAAAACGGTTGACTCATTGAACGGATTCGGAAAATTCGGATAAACCGTAAAATCCCTGAACCTGTCCTCGGATCTGGCTGCAGCCGGACCAACAGGCTCATGCCCCGGATTGACGGTCAAAAAGCTCAGATTGCGGACCGTGCAGTAGGGTACGAATCCATTCCGGGCCGATCTCGCATAGGCGCTGTCGATTTTCCCCCGCGTGCCCGCATCAAAATGAGGGATGTCCTCGCTGTCCGAAAAGGGGTAGTCTATTGTCAACACCGTCTTGCCCGCATTCTTGAACAGATTCAAATGGTCTTCCATCCTGCTTGTGACATCGGCCGGCGTGGCGACACCGTCCGAGTCATACCCGAAATAGATATCCTCCTGCCCGATCCCATCCACAGTATCGATGTGTTCGGGAAATATCCCGCCCAGCTCCGCCGCATTCTGGACAAAAATCAGAAAATCCGGATCCGTCGTGCGTCCCCGGTCTGCAATCGCCGCCACCCAATCCGTCATTTCCCGGGCCGCACCTGTCCTTCCCTTTTCCTCCCAGTATTCATAAGCATCGATGATGTCGAGATAAACACCGTCGAATCCCGCAGCCAGTATCCTGTCCAGATAGGAGAAAATCACCGCCTGCCAGCCCGGATCCCAGTACCGGACCTTGAAATTGCCCTCCCAGTCCGGATTTTCCGGCCCGAGCCATGCGGGATCCCCCGGCTTCCAGCCGGGCTGCCAGTAGAACCTGTAATCCTCAGCCTCTCCTATGCTGAGATAGGACAAGACGATCTTTCTCCCTCCCGGGCCGTGCTTCAGATTCTGAACCTGATCCCGGGTGAGTTCTCCGTATTCGGATCCGTCCGATGAATAATCCGTGATGATCAGATCAAAGGCGGTCGCGCCGGCCTGCACAAGATCGAGGTTGACCAGTTGGTACAGAAAATTTTTTACGCCCGATATATCTTTTTCCCCCGCGGACACGCCGCCGGTTAATAGAATAATCGGCGCGAAAAGAAAAACCGGAATTCTCATGTCTCAAACATCGCCTCCCTGAAGGCGCCGTCCGAAACAAGGATCCCGGGAAAGATTCCGTGAAAGGGGCCGCAACCATTCGGCCGCCTCTCCCGGATCGCATGATGGGATCCTTTTACATCCGCGCCCCGTAGCCGCATTGCCCCCGAATATCTCAATCCTCCACGCAGCGCACGGAGAACCCGAACCGCTTGCCGCTGCCGGATCGAAAGATGTAGGAGTCACCGTAACCGATGTAACGGAACCAGGCGCCGGCCTGGTCTTTTTCAGTCGAGGTCCAAAAATAGGCGTAGTATCCGAAACTGTTGAAACCGCCGTTGTCGTACCGGAATCCGCCGGGTATCGCGGAAAAGCCGGTCTCGTTCGTCGCGTTCCGGTTCGGGCTTTCCCAGTGTTCCGTGCCGGTCTCCTTCAATTTTCCGCCTTCCTCAGTGCCTCTCCACTGAGTCCGGTCCGCCTCCTCACGGCTCATCCCCAGGGTCATCTCCAGTTCTTTCCAATCCTCGTCCGTCGGCACATGCCAGCCTTCCGGAGCGATGTTCCGGCCGTCGGCCGTTGAATGCCAGTTGTAGAGAAGGCCGTACACCGGCGTATTTCTCAAAAGGTTTCCGTAGCTGGTGCAGGCGCCTGTGCCCAGGCTGTTCCACGCCGTGCTGTCCGTGACATTCGGGATGGCGTCTCCGTTCCGGTAATGCGTGACCTTCAGATTCTCCGCCATCCATCGCTGATTGCCGATCCGAACCGTCCGGTAAACATTCCCGTCTATATCCGTGACCGGCCCCGGGATGCTGGCCGGATCCGTCCCCTGCTTCTTGCCGCAGCCGGAGAAAACCGCGGAACAGGCTGCGGCCGCAATCCATACCACCGCCATTTTGAACAGCGGCGGACCAACCTTCGCATGTAATCTCATCGTCTTTCCCCTGGGTATCCTTTAAAAGACTCGTGAGGCAGCATAGACGTTGAAATCGGATCAGGACAACAGGGGGAAGGCCCTTTCAACAGCCTGATGTCAACGATTATGATGCCGGTGTGAGAGCTATTTGATGAGCATCATTTTCCCGGCAGCCTTGAAGCCGCCGGCCTGTATCCGGTACAGATAAACGCCGTTCGGCCAGGACGACGCATCCAACACCGCGCGGTGATGCCCGGCCTCATAGTCGGCATCCGCCACGATCGCCATTTCGCGGCCCGCTGTATTGAAAACCCTGATGGTCACGCGGCATTTTTCCGGCACGCCGAACGGGATGGCGGTTCCGGGATTGAACGGATTCGGAAAATTCTGCGAAATGTAAAATGCTTCAGGCAATGCCGGGAGGGCGCCTGCTGCATTTGCCGGCACATCGACAGGGCCGGAGAAGGCGGACGTGTTGCCCAGGGGATCCGTTGCATTGCACGTCACATGCGGTCCCTGCGGATGGCCGCTCCAGGTCCATTGTCCGGACGCGTCGGCATACACGGACCCTTCATAGAGACGGCCCTGTGCCGTCATGTCGGAGTAAATTTCGATGATGCTGTTCGATGCAGCCGTACCGCCGAGGGGCGCGACGGCCGAGACCGACGGCGGCTGCATATTCTGGTTCGCGCCGTTTCGCAGCTCCACGCCGCCGCTGTCGTTCTCCGCTATGGAATTCCGGCTGATGGTCACCCGCATCACCGAACTGTCTGATATCCCTATGCCGAAACAGCGGTTAAACCAGATCTGGTTGCGCGGCCCGATCAGAAAAGAGCCCCCCCCTGCGCCGACCTGAATGCCCGATGCCTCGTTCGGCATGGCGGCCATGCCGTCTGACTTCACACCGATCCGGTTGTTGTATATCTCATGCCGCTCTGAAAATCCACTGACAGAGATCCCGGAGCCCCGGTTCCCGGACACCAGGTTGTCCCGCACCCGGTCTTCTACGCCCGCGATGAGCATGCCGCCCATCAGGTTGCCGAGCGGTTTTAAGCCCCCGGAATCCGAACCGATGAAATTGTTCTGAATCGTACCGAAACCCGTGGAATCCCCGGACAGGGCCACGCCATACATCCCGTTTCCGGAAAGGATGTTCCTGTTTTCGGCCTTCGGGCCTCCGATCCGGTTGTATCGCGCCCCGGTATCGATCAGAATGCCGTTCTTGCGGTTTGGAATCGTGTCCTGCCCGGAGAAATCGAGGCCGACCCGGTTGCCGCCCACGCTGTTCGAATCCGTGCCCGCATGCACGATGAGGATGCCGTGGGATTTGTTGCCCGAAACGAGATTGCCAGGCCCGATCTCGTTGCGTTTCGCTTCCCAGTAGAGCCTGATCCCCTCGAACACATTCGGGACAGCCGCGGCTCCGGTTTCATCCGTGCCGATTTTGTTTCCCAGGATCCGGTTTTTTTCAGTCCCCTTTTCCCCCAGATTGATGCCCATGGTCCGGTTGCCGGATATGAGGTTCCCCTCCCCGGTCCCTGTGCCGCCGATGATATTGGATGAAGCCTTTCCGTAGATCCACACGCCCGGGCCCTCATTTCCCAGAGCCGATTGCCCGGAAGATTCAGTCCCGATGCGGTTGGCCTGAACGAGGTTCCCCGAAGATCCCTTGCCGTGGATGACAATGCCCGCACCCCGGTTTCCGGAGATCAGGTTTCCCTCTTCTGAGGCGGATCCGATCCAGTTGACTGCAGAGCCGCTTTCAATCCTCACGCCCACCCCGTTTCCCACGGAGGTTTTACCGGACCTGTCCGTCCCGATCCTGTTCCCGGCAATCCTGTTCCCGCCTGAACCCGCTATCACGACGCCGGCGGAGCGGTTTCCGGATATGAGGTTTCCGTCGATACGGTTTTGGGAGGCCGCTTCCAGTATCCGCACGCCTGTTCCGTTGGACATGGAATCCGAACCCGATGCATTTATTCCGAGGGAGTTGCCGGTGATGTCGTTTTGAACGGCGCCTGAACCGGACAGGGTGATCCCCGCTTCGCTGAAATGCCCGATGCACAATCCCGCAATCCGGTTACGGCCGGAAGTGATTCGGAGCCCGCTTGCGATCGTGTCCAATGCGGATCCGTCCAGGACGATTTCCGGGCCGTCCGGATTCCGGTCCCCCTGATGGAGTCCCTGGGAGTATCCCTCCAAAGCCGTGCTGTCATCCCGGATGATGGGAAGCGGGGTCAGGGGAACGATGGTCCAAACCGATCCGTTGAATCCCGGATCCGAGACAGGGATGTCGAAAGTGACCGTGTCCGGTCCTGCGGTCTGAGCCGCTTGAATCAGGGCGTCCCGCAGCGAGCCGGGACCGTCATCTGCCGTGCTGGTTACGATCAGCCGCTTCGAGCGCACCGGCTCCGAAAAGCCGGATGTGTTGTCCAGATCATCCGTGGCCGTGGCCGTGATAAAGGGCCCGCCGGCGCTCCCCTCCCAGGTGAAATACCCCTCATTGTCCGCCTG
>JAFGEX010000377.1 GCA_016931355.1 bacterium | reverse complement strand
GAACAGGTTTTCAGGTTCGTAGAAGCGCGGCTCGGACGTCCTGCGCCATTCTGCAATTTCCCCTGCCTGCGGCAGGAATCCGGCCAGTTCCGTTTCCAGGCCCCGGCCTCCTGCAAAAGAAGAACCGGTTGAGAAAGCAAGCGCTGCAAGGATTAAAAAAAGAACGGGGATTATCCGGAATTTTCTGGCCATGGGATGCTGTCCTTCAATTGTATGAAGCATCCCGGAATTGTGCTTCCGGGATGCCTTTGATCTATAGAGAAGATGCTGTTAATATTCGCCTGCTGCCCCCCGGGTCAAGGCCCGGGGCAGGTTACATGCCAAAGCCCGGACCTGAGCCCGGGATGAACCTCGGGAAATATGCCCGCTGACGGATACCCATCACGCATACAGCGAAAACTGCTGTTTGAGTTTTTTCACCCGGCTCCCGATATTCAGGCCGTTTCTGCATTGAACGCTGCAAGCGCTGCATTCCCTGCAGGCAAGCAGGCCATGTTCCGCAGGCAGGGTGTCGAGCGTCCATTCCGCGTGGCTGGGATTGCCGTAGCCTTCGGAATAGAGGTAGGCACGCATCAGATTCGGAATCTCCACGCCTTTCGGGCATTGCGACACGCAGGCGCGGCAGTCCTGGCAGAACCCGCCTTTTCCGGCGCTGCTCAGTTTCACGGCCTTTTTTTCTTCATCCGTCAGGTTCAGATCCGCCATGACGCTGTAATTCAGCGCCAGCTGTTCGAAGGTGGTCATGCCCGGGATGGTCGTGCTCACGCCTTCGTGGCTGAGCACCCACTTCAAGGCCGCCTTGTGATTGAATGCCGCGGGATCTCCCTCCCTCCTGGCTCCGCCCTGGGTTTTCATGGCAACGATCGCAACCCCGTTTTCCTTTGCGTATGCGATCGCCTGGGCGACTTCTTCCCGGTCATCCCGCTGGAAGTTGAATGCAGCCTCCACGACATCATAGACCCTGGCATCCACAGCGGCGCGTATGACCTCAGCCACTTTGCTGTGCGCGGACACGCCGATGAAACGTGTTTTGCCCGCTTCTTTGGCTTTCACCGCCGCATTCAGGGTTGTTTCGAAATTGACCATGTCCGCATTGTCGCAGGCATGCACATACAGGATGTCCGCATGATCGCTCTGCAGCCTGCCGAGGCTTTGCTCGAGCAGCCGGTTGAAATTTTCCGCTGTCGCGCCCGGGGCGCGGCCGCCGTCTTCCAGCGTAAATTTGCCTGTGTTCCAGTCCCTTGCCAGAAAGATCTTGGTGGCCACATAAACCTTATCCCTCATGCCGGTTTCCTTGAGCACCCGGCCTATGGACGTCTCGCTGTTGCCGCGCAGATACCCGTTGGCAGTGTCCAGGTGATTCAGCCCCATCTCCAGAGCTTTCTTGAGGAGTTCCGGGCTGTCTGTGTTCATCACGCCGAAACTCAAGACCGGCACTTTCAGGCCTGTACGGCCCATGACCCTGTAAATGATTTTGGGATTGTCCTGTTTCTCTTCTGTTGCCATGCGCGGAAGCGGCGCAGCCAGGCTGGTGGTGAAAACACCGGCAGCGCTTTTCAATAAGAATTCCCGTCTTTCCATGCAGAACACTCCTTTATTTGGGATACCTTTTTTTCAACCCTGAATAAAAATGAGAGTCATTACGATTTTTACAATTTAAAGTAACCATTCAAAATGTCAAATTCAAGAAAAAAGGGCAACAAACAATGGAAATATCAGGGGATTTTTATGCGATTCTTTCCGGTCTCAGGTTACATCTAAACAATAGTTTAGTAAAATTTCTAAATCAGGTCATCAAAAATTGCCCCGGCATTCCGGCGGTCATTTTTCAATTAAAGCTCATCGATAGGTTTCTATTGCTTTTTGCATGCCGATTTATTATGTTTCAACCAATCAATAACATGAAAATACCTGGCTGATCGCAGCTGAATAATCCGGTATTCTTTCCTGAGGCAAATCTCAGGTCCTGAATAAAAAAGGGCGAAGAGCGGAGTTGCGTTTATTGACACTCCTTTCCGCTCCATTCCTCCCCTCATCCGGGCAGCGGAGCTCGGCGTCGATGGAACAGAAGCTGTCAAGACTCGTGTTTCTACTGGAGGAAGCGGCATCCTTGCTCCGTTCCCACGATGAGAACCATTGGGCTTCCTGGATCGGGGAAGATCTGATCCGGCTGAAGGCTGAAGACTATAGCGGCGCAGCGCATTTTCTCAAGGCATTCGGCGGCATGGGGAGCATCAACGACCTCATCCTGAGTCCGTTGAACGGCCATCTGCTGACCGAACCGGAGACTGCTGCGGCCAATGAGAAATTGCGGTCTCTGCTCGCGGAAGCCCGGGAGCTTGCGGAACAGGTCAACCGTGAGGCGAACCCGGAACAGAATGGATCCAGCGAGCCTCTGCATCCGTGATGCGGAAATTGAAGCTCCCGGCAGCCCAGATCGAACCGGCTTTCATGAACGGCATCCGGAGGTCCGAACATCCGGAAACCCCTGCCGGGGAATCCTCCCTGACGGAGAACCGGAAAAAGGAGGCGCTCCATGTCCTACTCGATCACGACCTCCCCTGACGGGAAGTACGTCATTCTAAAGATCCAGGAAAACATCACCGCCGAGAATATGATTAAAATGATCGTGGAAGCCCATGCCTTTGGAAACAGCCGCAATCTTTCCTGCTACCTGGTGGATGCCACACGCTGCAGAAATACGAGCACAGTCACTGATAATTACCTGTTCGCATACGAGGACATGAAAACGACACCGGGTATCAACCTGACCGCGCGGGTGGCCATGCTGGTCAGCCCGGATGATCATTCTCATGATTTCATCGAAACCGTGACGCAAAATTCCGGTTTTGACACGCAATTGTTCCGGGACCACAGCGAGGCGGTGTTGTTTTTGACAAGGGTCTGATCCGGCGGGTGAACCGACCGGGACTGGGATTGAAGCTCCCCGGCATAGAGCTGCCGGGGAATCTTCGATCTGTAAAGAAAAAGACATGTGGATTCGCCCGCTCACCCCGCGGCAAGCCGCGGGGAACGCGCTCGCAGACAGATCCAACTCAGGAGTATAAAAGGAAAATGAAATCCTTTCCGATTCAAAACCCGGCCCGCATCGTCATCCTGTTGGGTATTCTGACATCTCAGTTATTGTCCGCCCGGCAGCCGCTTGAAACCCGCGGAGGCAAGGTCCCGCGGCAATGGTTGAACGTCAACTATGCAGGCGACGAGATGACAGGCCATCTCCTGGACATCCATCTGCCTGAAGAAGGCGATCCTCCCTTCCCGGTCGTGATCACCGTAGCCGGAAGCGCCTTTTTCAGCAACAACTCCAAAGAATCCGCTTTCGAACTCGGCAAACCGCTGTTGAAGCACGGCTTTGCTGTCGTGGCTGCCAATCACCGTTCAAGCCGGGAGGCCATATTCCCGGCCCATGTCAATGATATCAAGGGAGTCGTCCGTTTTCTGCGCGCCCATGCGTCCCGGTACGGCCTCGACACTGCATTCATCTGCATCACCGGTAATTCTTCCGGGGGGAACCTGTCTGCCATGATCGGAACCAGCCATGGCGTCCAAAATCAAACGGCGGGACAAACGACCGTTTCAATCGAGGGGGATGTGGGGGGGAATGCCGGCGAGAGCAGCCGCGTCGATGCGGTCATGGACTGGTACGGCCCCACCGCATTCGAGAAAATGGATTCCTGCGGCAGCCAAATGGTTCATGATGCACCGGATTCCCCGGAATCCGTTTACATCGGCGGGCTCGTGCAGGAAAATTTGGATCGCTGCACGCTGGCGAATCCGATAACCTACGCCGACAGCACCGATCCGCCTTTTCTGATCATTCACGGCGATGCGGATCCGTTGGTGCCCTGTTGTCAAAGCGCAATGCTCCACCAGGCGCTTCAGGAAAAAGGGGTTCCGTGCGAACTGATCATCGTGCCCGGCGGAGGCCATGGGGGGCCCTGGGAAGAAAAACACAAAGAGAAGATGGCCTCCTTTTTCACGGAAGCAAAGGCAAAAAAGAAAGGCGAGTGACATTCCGGTTCCCGCCTGGATATCTGAAAGAGTCTTCAGAAAGATGATGAAAAAAACAATGCGAAAAGAATGACGGCCGCGCAGTCGATCCGTCCGGGGACGATCGCTCCGTGCGGGATGAACTGCAGCCTCTGCTGGGCCTACATCAGGACAAAAATGGTCTGCTTGCGCCGGATCAGGAGGGGCGGCCTGTCCGTCTGGTTGAGGGAACAAACTGAAAGACAGGCTCTGCTGGAGGAATTGCTGCAGAACTACAATGAAGGCCGGCTCATGAGCTTTTACTGCAAGGCCTGCGCGAGAATGCCGGCCGGATTGATCAAAAAGGCATTGAAGAGCGCGAAGGCAAAATCCGCTGGCGAAGCCGCGGACCGGCCTGATGTCAAATCAAGGGCGGCATTCATGAAAGAGACGATTAAAAATCTGGCTTCAGAGAAAAAAATCGACCTGGGATAAACTGCCCGGCCGCGAACAGCGGGATTTCAAAAAAAATCCATTACATTATACACCCCGGGAGGCGGGAAACCGTCCCCGTAGAGATCTTAGGAGGGCTGGATGAATCCGGGCATCCTGACGCATGTTGTGCTTCGCGTGATTTCCATGATTCTGTTCACCGCATGCGGCACAGCCATCGGCATTGCGGCAGCGGAGATCGACAGCCGGTTTATCCGTTCGCGCGGGATGGAAGCGCTCGGATGGTGGGTGATTCCCATGATGCTGTTCTGGCTGATCAGCGTCATCTGCGCCGTGATCCTGTTCCTTTCCGATCATTCCCTGTTCGATCGAATGGTCACGATCGTTGCGTCCGTCATCGGAACGGGTCTGGGATCAGCCGCCTTGTTCCTGGCCGGCCCGCTCTGGGCGTCATGGCGCATGAAAAATGAAGGGAGGTTTCCCGAATGAACGTCATGGAGGCAGTCAAAAAGAGAAAAAGCGTCAGGGCATATGAGAACCGGCCCGTTGAAGAAGAAAAGCTCAATGCCGTACTCGAAGCCGGCCGGTTGGCCCCATCCGCTTCAAACCGGCAGGAGTGGCGTTTCGTTGTGGTCAGGGATCCGGAAACCCGGAAAAGGCTGGCCCAGGCCGCCGGCAACCAGGGATTCGTGGGGAAAGCCCCGGTGATCATAGCCGCATGCGCGCAGACGGACGGGCATGTCATGAAATGCGGGCAGCCCTGCTACCCCATCGACGTGGCGATCGCCCTGGATCATATGACTCTAGCCGCTGTGGAACTGGGCCTGGGCACCTGCTGGATCGGCCACTTTGACGAAAGAAAGGTGAAGGAGATTTTAGGCATCCCGGAAGAGATACGCGTGGTGGAGTTGATGCCGTTGGGATATCCGGCCGACTCTTCAGCAGTAAAAAAGGACCGGCTCCCCTTGGGAACAATTGTGAAATACGAGCATTGGTGAAATCCTCGCGATCCGTTTGGATCGCAATCTCGAGCGAATTTGGGAAAAACAATAGCGGCATTCTGGCATTGAAGCTCCCCGCCGCAAGCGGCGGGGAATCTTCGATCTGTAGGGAAAAAGACATTTGTAGTCGCTCGCTTACCCCGGGGCAAGCCCCGGGGAATGCGCTCGCTGCCAGATTCAGCCACAACCATCATGCATCCGTTACCGGGGACGAAAAGGATGCCGGGAAAACGGGGAAAATCTGCGGATGAGCGCTGGTCCGGCAGGGTGACCCGGGAAAGCAATGCCCTGGATCTGGAGCAAGGCGTATTCACCTGGCAGGATCCGAAAAGAATCGCGCTATCCCTCAGACGCTCCGCGGAAAGAAGCGACCGCCGCAAGGCCGAGCCTTTCCGCTCCGCCATGTCCATGCTCGTCTTCTACATCAACCGGGCGGGCAGGAACCTGAACAGGAAACAATTGCGCGTTCTGGAACAGGCAAAGGAAGAGTTGCGGATGCTGTACGGGAAAAGGTGACGGCGGATTTTCCCGGAGAAATGGGCATCCAGCATCATCCGGCGGCCGTAAAAGGTTTCATGAAGAATGAAACCGCCTTTTGATAACACAAGCGGATACCGAACCGGAAGCCCGGATTATCAAAAAAACGGAGGACATCCGAAGAAAGCCCGGCATTGATTATCCCGCCGCGGTTCATCCTCCAGGATGCGCATCGATTCGCATTTCACATCTCATTTTACCGGATGAAAGGAATCGCGTCATTTTTCTGAGGCATGGCAGCAAGGATGAAAAAGCTTCTTCTGATCAATCCTGTCAATCCGGCGCGGTCCAGCCTGACCGTAAATAAAAGTTCCCGCTTCCCCCCGATCGGCCTGGGTATTGTCGCAGCCTTGACGCCTCCCGGATGGGAGATCGCCCTGGCGGATGAAAACTGGCAATCCTTTGCCTATCGTGAAGCGGACTGCGTGGGCATCACCGCCTTCACAGCCTCCGCCAACCGGGCCTATGAGATCGCCTCCCTGTACAGGCAGCGGGGCGTGCCGGTGATCCTGGGAGGAATTCATGCGTCCATGCGCCCTGAAGAAGCCTCCCGTTTCGCGGATGCAGTCGTCATCGGAGAGGCCGAGGCAGTCTGGCGGAAGGTGCTTGAGGACGTCGAAGAAAGACGCCTCAGCCGGAGATACGAAGGCGGCTGGTCCGATCTGTCCGGGGCGCCGGCTCCCCGCCGGGATCTGTTTCACCCGGATTACCTGTTTGCGTCCGTTCAGACGTCCCGCGGCTGCCCCATGGACTGCGAATTCTGCTCGGTCACCGCATTCAACGGCAGGCATTACCGCCGCCGCCCGGTCGAGGCCGTGCTGGCCGAGCTGGAAACGATACCCCAGAAGATGATTTTCTTCGTGGACGACAACATCATCGGTTACGGCCGGGAATCCCGAAATCAGGCCCTGGCCCTTTTCAAGGGGATGGCGGAGCGCAGACTGAATAAATGGTGGTTCTGCCAGGCTTCGCTCAATTTCGGGGACGATGAGGAGGTGTTGCATTGGGCGGGCCGGGCCGGCTGCAAGATGGTTTTCCTCGGCCTTGAAGCCGAGGAAATCGGGGCCTTGCAGGAGGTGAACAAGCAGCTGAACGCCCGCCGCGGGACCGCCGCATACGAGCCGGCCTTCCGCCGCATCCACAAGGCGGGCATCGCTGTACTGGGGGCCTTCATCTTCGGCATAGACGGCGACACGGAGGAAAAGTTGGGGAAGCGCGCCCGCTACCTGGCCCGGAACAACAGGATAGACGTCATGCAGACCACTTTCCTTACCCCCCTTCCCGGGACACGGCTTTTCGACCGCTATCAGCGGTCAGAGCGTTTGCTTTACACCGGTTTCCCGAAGGATTGGGAACATTATGACATGACTGAGGCGGTTCACCGGCCTGCCGGCATGGATCCCGGTCAACTGATGAACAGGATGGATCAGTTGAACCAAAGGATATACGCCTGGCCTGTCTTGCTGCGCAAGGCTTTTTTCACCTTGCTGCACACCCGGGACATGACCGCGACGATGTTCGCCTGGAATTCCAACATCAACTACCGCAATGTCGGCCGGAACATCCTCAGGGCGAAAAAGGCGGGCACTGAACCCCGATAAAGGAACTTGAAGCGCTATGCGATAAGCCGCCGGAGAATCTTCGATCCGGAGGGAAGGACATCTGTCAACCGTCAATCTTGAGGAAGGCCGGACCGCTGTTCCATCTGCAGACTGCTGAATTGAAGGACATCGAATGCGCCGGATTGCCCGTGTATCGGGCCGGATTGCACTATTCACAGGCCTTGTCCTGATTCTCATGGGTGTGCTTGCCTGGCCGCCTGGAGGCCTGATGTTCGCGTTGCCCTTCGTTTTTCTGATACCGGGCATTCTCCTCGCGGCAGCCGGCGGCCTGCTGTTGCGGGCGGGACGGCGCAGACAGTAGTCCTGCCGAAAAAAAAGCACATTGGGGGATCCCTGACGGAAGAAGAAGGGGCCTTTGCAGAATACAGGCAGGGCACTTTTCTCAAGCGTAAACCCTCCTTGTGAAAAACATCTGAAGCCATCGCCTGCCTGCGCCGCCCGGCTGTTTCGTTCCGGACAGGCGATCTTCCGCCTCCGGATGCCGGGCAGAAGCATTTCCATATTCCTGCCCATTCCCTTCCCCTGTCCGGATGACCGGGTTCATCGACTCCCATTCTGGTTTTCATTGCTTTTTTATTTCAGAGTGATTATTTTCCACAGAATCAGAATCATAACGATAGACGTCCGCTGTCTCATCTGCAGGGTATCCTGGCAGGATTTTTCCGGTTTCGGTTGCGTTGTTTTCAATCAACCGTCTGATGAAAAAACGCAGGGCCGGATTCTCCCGAAAATAAACCCGGTATCATGAGAGAGGAGCCGACAATGCCCGGTAAAATGCGTCTGCAGTTTTTCACGCTCTGGCTGTCGTCTGCAGGTTTATGCCTCTGCCCGGGGGATGAAATTTGCGGGGTCGAATCCCCTGCCGCAGGATCAACTGCAG
>JAFGEX010000376.1 GCA_016931355.1 bacterium | reverse complement strand
GACAACCCTCAGCAGGGGAGTGACCATCGGCGACTGGCTCAGCACCGACGAGGTCGGCTACGTGCAGACCACGCGTTACACAAAGGCCGATTTTCAGGATATCCAGTCGCTCGGCTGTGATCACGTTCGCATCCTGGTCAATTTCAACACGTCCGATAATGCAGCGCCCGGATATGACCTCAGTCCCATCACGTACAACCGTCTCGACAAGGCCCTGGATTGGGCTCAGGAGGTCGGGCTCAAGGTCGTCATTGCCGCCCAGGGCTTCAATATCGCCTCGAGCAGCTGGGAGGCCGTCTCCCAAAAACTCTCGGACAACTGGAAGGATGTGGCCGGCCGTTATGCCGCACGGGGGGATGTTGTGCTCTATGAAATACTGGCATACCCCGATACGTCGATCACCCAGGAGCTTTGGCACAATGCGGCAGGCGTCATCGTCTCGGCGATCCGGCAGGTCGATGCCCAGCACACCATTATTTACGGACCGGTCCGGTATTCAGTGGACCAGTTTTCCTCGCTGACAAAACTGTCCGATGACAACGTGCTCTACGCCTTTGAGTTTTTCGACCCGGTCACCTTCACGCGTCAGGGGACTGACTATTTGGGCGTCACCTACAATTCCGCGGTCATTCCCTTTCCTTATGATGCGGCGAAGATGCCCGCTATGGATCCCCTGGATGCAGGGACGGATGCCGAAACCGCTTTCACGAACTATGCCACCTTTGGAACCACAGCCTATGTAAAAAGCCGCCTGAACCTGGCCCTCAATTTTGCCGTGACCTACAGCGTCCCTGTCTATTGCGCGTCCTTCGGAGTCCAGGTCGGCACCCAGTGGAGCAGTCAGGGCGAATCCTGGGATGTCCCTTCAGCGGATCGCGCCGCGTGGCTGGAAACGGTGCACACTCGCCTTGCTGACCATAACACGGGCTGGTGTCTGGCCGGTTACCGCAACAATTTTGGGATTTTCCACGACTATTCGCTGGGTTCAGAAGAATGGATGCGCTACTGTAATTTCAAGTACGACGTCAACGGCACCATCACAACAGCCCTGGGTTTGACGGCCCCGGCCCCTGCGGACTTGGAACCCATAGAAGTCACAGGCGACCTGGTCCTGTACGACGATGAGGTGACGCCCCTGGCCCGCGTCAACCTGGCGCTGGGAGAAACCGCCTATCAGGATCTTTATGTCACAGACAATCCGGCTGTGGGTCAGTGCTGCATGGGCATCTATTATCCGGAATGGTACGGTTTCATCGAATTCTTGTTCCCCGTTTATCTGGATATGCAGTGGGCTGTTGATCAGGGATATGTGCTGGACTTTTTCATCCGCTGCGAAAACCCGGCGGGGCATCTTCAGGTCCGTTTCATCGACACCAATATGGATTTGGAGGATAAACCGTGGCGCATGAACTATCATGTTGACGATTCCGTAGTCCCGTTCGACGGCGAATGGCAGCGGGTGACCGTCCCGCTGACGGACATGACGGACATGGGGGCCTGGGAGACAGACACCCGTACGTGGACCAGCGGGCCCGGAGGGCTGTTCGACTGGTCCGGTGTGCAGACTTTTCATTTTGTATCCGAGAACGAGGCTCAGCCCGAATCCGAGATCTTCATCGACCGCGTCCGCATCGTTTCCCCGACCGCAATCGACAAGGAAAAAGCTGAAAAGCCGGATGCATTCCGTCTCGAAGCCAATTATCCCAATCCGTTCAATGCATCCACATGGATCGGATTCCATCTGCCGGTCCGGAGCCGCGCGGCACTTTCCGTCTTCAACATGGGCGGACAAAGGGTCAGGACTCTGGTATCGGGCGATCTGAACGCCGGCGTTTATCGTCATTCATGGGATGGCCTTGACGACAATCGCATGCCGTTGCCGAGCGGGGTTTACTTCTATGAATTCACCGCTGAGAGGCAGAAAATTGCGAGGAAGATGGTTTTGATTAGATAGGGATGATCATTTGCCGTATCAAAGCCCGGATGCAGGGATGTAACCGGGCTTTTTTATCATCAACCCCATTTGAGGAGAAAAGAATGGCGGACAGTACGCGAAAAATCCGCCGGATGGAATTGGACGGCCGGACCTATGCCTGGGAAGCCGGTTGGGGCAGGGACGAATACATTCTCACTATCGGGTCTGCTGAAGGTGCGGGCCAGATTCTCCGCGTCACGCGCATTCCCCTCCCTTCACAGGACAACCGGACTCTGAGCGCCGAGAACGAGCTTGAAGGTCTGGTCCCGCACATGATACGGGCCGCTCTGAAAAGGGGATGGCGACCGGATGATCCGGGGTTGCCGGATTTTTTTCTGTAGGGAGGACGATCGCCCAAAAGGGGGATTTTTTAGTTTTGTCTGCCTTTATGGTATCAGCTTAAAATATTCACAGCCGCGAGCTGCCGGGGGGATTGCAGCCACCCACCTCCAGTAGCGTGGAATCTTCGACCTGCAAGGCGAAAATTTTTTTTATTCACTCGCTTACCCCGGGACAAGCCCCGGATGATTTGCTCGCCGGCAGATTCAATCATGGGATGAATCTCGCTCGATGCTGAATACGTACAGAATGCTGGATAAAATCAAAATAATTGAATCCGGTTTTTATTCTTCTTGTTTTTTGATTATTAGATTGTTATTTTTGCCAGTACTCATTCTATTCCATTTTTACCAACATTCATGATTCCTCCTGCGTTGTATCCGGAGCTGATTTTTTTTTCAATCAGGAGTCCAATGTTTCAGCATATTAAAATATTTTAAATCATTATCAAAAAGCGACTTAAATGTAAAATTTTCAAAAAAATGGGAATCATTTTTCAGGGATAAGCACGTATGATGAAGTGATTTCTCATGAAAGACGGAACTTCATAAATGCGAATTCGGACCGAATCCCTATTGGCTCACGGGGCAAACGGGTATCATTTTCATCCATGGGGCGGTTCACTGGATTCATTGTATTTTTCATTGCAGCCTATGCCGTTAATATCGTATATCCAAAGGCTGCTAAACTGGTCGTCGGACTGTGTATCGGGGCGTTTGTAGGGCATTCCCAGTGTTTTATACTTAGGTGGCACCTCGTTCTAAGCCCCCAATGGGGGCTTGCCTGTGCAACCGGTTTGGGAATCCCCTTCATCGCTGAAGTTCTCAGGAATGGATGGGGAGTCAAACTTTCCGGGCGTTTTCATCGCCAGTTTTTCAGTCGGATGTTGATGGTTTTATAGGCGGCTTGTTGAGCGTCTCGCTGCAAATTTTCGTATTGAAACCTTTCACGAGATAAGCGAGTCTGGGGATTCAGGCAAGTATTATCGGCTGGGCATGTTGTCGGTCTCTCACCTCAATCAATGGTCCGGCTGCTGCGCTGTTCGCCATTCTCTTAAGAGAAACTGCACTGGGATTTATAACCGGCATAGGGATGATCCAAATTTAAAAACCGCAGGAAGGAGATGACATTTTGAATCTGGCAGCGAATGAATTCCCCGCAACTTGCCGTGAGGCCTTCCCCGGGCTTTTTCCCGGGGTAGCGAGCGAATACAAATGTCATTTCCCCTTCAGATCGAAGAGTTCTCTCCAGACTGCTGGCGGACAAACCCGCAGCTTGCGACGAGTCAGTTCAAATTAAAAGGGACCACCTGAAAAAAACCAGCGGAGGGTTGTATGAAACCACAAATCAGTATGATGCGGATTGCCGTGATGGCTGTATTGTTCGCGGCGGGCTGTTCCGACAAGAAAAGCACTGATCCCGAACCTCAACCGGTCTCAGGCAAGATCACGGCCACTGCTTCGGGCATCACGGGCCAGAACGGGAGTGTTTTCGCCGTCATGGCCTATGATTCAGACTGGTTTCCCGGATCGGAGGAGCCTGTAATCGCAGGATTCATGACAAACATCACGAGTGACGACTTCTCCTTTACGGAAGCGCTCCACTCCGTTGACAGCCAGGCTCAGGGCGGATACAATTCAGAAGAAAAATCCTTCGAGCCGAGAACATACAGCGTCGTCTTCTATGTCGCGGCGCCCGGGAATCCCCCCCAGCATTTTGCAGAGGTACGGATTGCGGTCAACGGAGATGTGACTGCTGCTGCGCCTGCCTGGAGCAGCTGGGCGCATCCTTGAATCTGACAGTGAGCACATTCCCCGGGGATTGCCCCGGGGTAAGCGAACAGATATACATGTCTTCGTCCCTGCAGATCGAAGATTCCCCGCCGCTTGCGGTGGGGAGCTTCAATCTGATGGCGAGGGCAATCTCCGCGGCTTGCCGCGGGGCAAGCGAAAGAAAATAAACGTTTATCTTTCCTGCAGATGGCGGATTCCCGGCCGAAAGCAGCGGGATGAGCACTTGCCGGGAGTTGCATCCTAAGGTCCCATCGTATGTTTGAGCGATTCGCCGGGGGAATCACAATCGCGGGCGCCTGGGAGGGTTGCCGTCAAGGCAGGGCGGGATGCGCTCAGGTGGGATCACACTCAAGCAAAAAAAATCGGATCAGAACTGAAAAAGGCATTTTTTAACTTTCGAAATCAGCAAGTTTAAGACCCGCAGTCTTGCTTCACGGATGTTGGTAATAAATCGGTCCAGGCGATTGATGATGACACAGGAAATGACCATGACCCCAAATACCCTTTCACATTATAAAATTCTCGAAAAACTCGGCGAAGGCGGAATGGGTATCGTTTACAAGGCAGAGGATATCAGGCTGAAACGCAAGATCGCAGTAAAATTGCTGCCGGTAGAACTAACCCGGGATCAGGATGCGAAAAAGCGTCTGATTCGCGAGGCACAAAATGCCTCGTCATTGGATCATCCCCACATCGGGACCATCTACGAGATCGATGAAACGGATGACGGGCGGCTTTTCATCGCCATGGCTTATTATGAAGGCCAAACCTTGAAGCAGAAGATAGATAAAGGTCCATTAAAAATGAATGAAGCCGTTGAATGGGCTATTCAGGTAGCCGAGGGTCTGGCGGCGGCGCATCAGAAGGAAATCGTTCATCGGGATATCAAACCAGCGAATATTATGATCACACCGGGCAATATGGTCAAGATCCTGGATTTTGGATTGGCAAAGCTGCAAGGGCAGACACAATATACCCGGGAGGGGACAACTCCGGGGACGATTGCGTACATGTCTCCGGAACAGCTCCGCGGCGAAAAGGTCGACCGCCGCACGGATATTTGGTCGTTGGGTGTCGTCCTGTATGAAATGACGACCGGGCGACGGCCGTTCAAAGGGGAATATGACCAGGCGGTGTCGTATTCCATCTTAAATGATGAGCCGGAGCCCATCACGGCTTTGCGTAGTCAAATGCCGGTTCAGCTGGATCAGATCGTCGGAAAAGCGCTTGCCAAAGACCGGAAAGACCGATATCAGCATGTTGATGAAATCCCTGTGGATCTTAAGGGTATCCGATTTGATAGAACAGCAAGCCGGATGTTGACAAACAGCAACAGCCGAACTAACGAAAGAGAAACAGGCCGGTTAAAACCTTCCCGGTTTAAAAGCCGGATCAGATCCCCATTCGCCTGGCTTCCCCTCTTATTATTTGGTTCAGCCGCCGTTTTCGCATTCTGGAGAATGATGTTCAAAGACCTCCCGGTGATCGTATTGATGGACAGTCCCATCACAGAGAGAGTGTATGACTCCGAGACAAGGGCCAATCATGGCACCAATGCGGACGACATCAATGACATCCTGCGCGATCTGCCGGTTGTACTCCATAAGGAAACCGTCACTTCGACCTGGCACAGGGAAGATCAAATCATCAAACAGAATCCGGCTTTGTTGATCGTCCACCGATCCTGCTTTTATGACGGCGCCCCCTTCAGCGACGTTTTGGATACAGCTGTCGTGAGGCGTGTTTATGAGCTTTCCGAAGGGAAATTGATTGCATTCCTGGGGTATGTTGCCATCGCGAATCCAAGAACGAAATTTCTTGTTTATTCGCGGTCATTCGAAGACGAATCACTCTGGATCGAACAGCTTTCGAACAGATTTTCGAGAACACGCGGCAAAGTCACCGCCATGACCGTCGCTGGAGGACGCGGTCCGGCTGTTCCGGGAGAGGCCGTCAGGTCAAAGGCGACATTCCGTGACCCGGAGACAGCCCGTCAGATCAAGAGCCTGGTCAAATCCCTGATGAACATCAAAGAAAAAGAATAATTGGATCAGAACAGGACATGGGATCTTTCACGACAGGATGATCAGGATCATTTCGAAGTTTTGAAAGTCGGTTCTTCAAACTGTAATCGGCTTCGTTTTATCTGGAGAAAACGGCAATGGGAGAGAAAATCTGTATTTTGTGCCGGCGGATGATATGGGTTTTCTCCTTTTTATGAGTTCAGGAAGGCACGTGCAAGCCCTACACTGTTTTGAATACGAATGATGCGGGCCCGGGAAACTCGGAAATGGAACCGGGATACAAATTCATCATGGAAGCGGCAACCGGATTGGCGGCGGCGGTTCGGGCGAGGGAAACTTGATTTCCGGGAATGGGACCAGCGGGATTTTCATTCCAGGCATGAATGCGAGGTACAATATCGTGCAGGGGAACATCATCGGCGCAGACATCCAGGGTGAGTCGGCCTTGGGCGGCCAGGAGGAAGGCGTATGGATAGGCGATGGAGCAAGCACCAACCTGGTCGGAGGCGAAACGTCCGGTGAGGGCAAAATCATTTCAGGAAATGAGGGATACGGGATCACATTGGCATACTCCGGAACGGACAGCAACCGGATCATCGGCAACCGGATCGGGACGGATGCAAGCGGCTGGGGCGGAGTGCCGAACCGCCAGGGCGGCGTGAACCTGAGCAATGGAACAACAAACAATCAGATAGGGCTTGCCAACACGATCCGCTTCAATCAGTATGGGATTCTGGTTTACCACGATTCCACACTTTTCAACCGCATTACGCAGAATTCGATCTCGGACAATATAATCATAGGAATCAACCTCGTCTTGGGCGGGAACCGCGGGATTTCGGCGCCGGTTTTTTCCCTCGATGCTGACGGCATTCATGGGACAACGATCCCGAAAGGAAAGATCGAAATATTCTCGGATTCTTCCTCACAGGGACTTGTTTACGAGGGATCCGTGAACGCGGACGAAGGCGGCGGCTTTTCATGGATCGGGACACCGGCAGGGCCTTTCATCACGGCCACGGTTACGGATCCTGAAGGAAATACATCCGCCTTCTCCTCTCCAACACTCGTGACCAGTCTCGAGACGGAGGATCCGAAACTCATTTCCGGCGGGTATATTCTTTTCAATAATTTCCCCAATCCCTTCAATCCGTCAACCGTCATCCGTTACACGCTGCCGCATGGAACTGACGTCGAGTTGATGGTGTACGACACGCGCGGCCGGCGGATTGAAGTTCTCGCGAAGGGGTACCAGGAGGGAGGAATCCACGAAGTCCGTTTCGACGGCGGCGCGCTTGCAGGCGGATTGTATTTCTACAGGCTGAAAGCCGGGGATTTTGAGGAAATCAGGAAAATGGTGCTGATCCGCTGAATCGGTCGGCGAGCGCATTCCCCGCGATATGCGGCGGGGGGCTTCAATCTCTACAACGCAAGGTTACGATAAAAAACGGTAAAAAAAGGAGGCTCAAAGCGGAGTCATCGAAGCGCGGCCCATTTGACAACATTCTTGGAGCTCACCGTTCTACCCTAATCAGGAGGATATTTGCCATGAAGAACGATTGGATTAAAATCGCGAATATTTTTCGTTTCATAGCAAGATACACGTTATTGGTTTTGGGTATCCTTGTTTTTATTTTCGCGCTTCTCTCCGGTTCTGAGGGGTATGGTGGAGGAATAAGAGGCATCATTAAAAACAGCCCCAATGCAATACCATGGGCGATACTTCTGTTGGTCGTTCTGATTGCCTGGAAATGGGAGCTGATCGGGGGAGTGATGATCGTGATACTGGGGATTGCCTTGTTTTATTTCTTTAATTTTGGAAGTCCCAATTTCTCCTTGTTTCCGTATTTTCTAACCATCGCGCTTACCCTATTGGGTTCATTCTTTATTATCAGCAAGCTGTTAAGAATAAATGCAGGGCGGACAACCGGCGGAAGCGGTTTGAAGAATCCTCGTACTCTTTTCTTCTTGTACGGAATCCTGATCATCATTTGCCTGACATCGGCAGGGGTTTACGCCCATCACCGGTATCAAAAAGTCAATACACCACCCAATCAAACCTCCATTCTTCGGCCGAAGGACGGGGAACAGGTGGCCCGGCAAATATTTGCGATGGGCGAATTCATGAAGGCGGATTCACTGAAGGAACTGTGGCTCGTCGTACAACCCATTGACTCCGTTCTGTATCATCCGCAGCCGGGGCCTCTTCAAAAAGTACCCAGGCGTCCGTGGTGGCACACAACCGTCTATTTCGGGGAAGCGGATGATGTTTCCGGCCGGAAATACCATGTCTTTCTGTTTTCAGCCACAGAAGAGGCCAGCAAATCAATCAAAGGTTATCTGGCAGATTCCGACAAGACCGGCCGATGGCCTGGAATGAAAGCGCTTCCGGACGGGCTCATGCCGCTTGACACCATTACGGTTATCCGAAATGAGAGAAAAGGGATTAAATGAGTGTGATAGGCCGTATCCCGCAGGACAGATTGATTGCTGAGGCGAGTCATTTCATGTTTCATGGGGTGTTTTCCCATCCAATGCGCCGTGGGGACGATGAAAGTTGTAACCGTTTTACCCATCCATCAACTTCTGATTCGGATCCACATCCCATTTATCGAGATACCGTTTTTTTAACGAGCCATCCGATGACCAATTCGTGGAGACGTTTATGGATAAAAAATGGACCGGCGCCGTCATTCTGGCCTCGCTCATCACGGCCCATGTGGCCCTGCATCTGGCGACTGCAGGGAATTACGGTATTTTCCGGGACGAGTTCTACTACATCGACTGCGCGAGACATCTCGACTGGGGTTATGTGGATCACCCGCCTCTTTCCATTGCGGTGCTGGCCGGATCGCTGAAGCTGCTCGGCGACTCGGCAATTGCCGTCAGATTCATGCCGGCTTTGATTGGCGGGTTGATGCTGGCCGCTGTGTGGGTGCTTGCCGGGATCATGGACGGGGGCCTTTGGGCGAAATTCACGGCCGCATTTTCCATGTTCTGGTGCGCCCAGCTCACCGGCTCCACAGGTTATTACTCCATGAATGCGTTCGATTATCTGTTCTGGGCGGTATGCTTCATCATCCTGGCGCTGATCCTGAAAACCGGCAATAAACGGATGTGGCTTTTGTTCGGGATCGCAGCAGGTCTGGGCCTTCAAAACAAGATCAGCGTTTTTTTCCTCCTTGCCGGCATGGGAGCGGGGCTTCTGCTGACCCGTCAGCGGATTCATCTGAAAAGCGGCTGGTTTTGGGCTGGAGCCGGGATCGCGGGCCTCATTTTTCTCCCCCATATTCTCTGGCAGACGGCGCACGGCTGGCCCACGCTCGAATTCATGTCCAATGCGCAGAAATTTAAAATGGAGGCCATGGCGCCTTTGCAGTTCTTTTTATCCTCCATCCTGTCCAACAATCCGGCGACCATTCTGGTCTGGGTCCCGGGGCTCGTTTATCTTTTAGTCTCAAAAGAGGCGTCGCCTTTCAGGCCTCTTGCCTGGATTTTCATCGTTGTTCTGGTCCTGATGGCAGGGCTCAAAGGCAAACCGTACTATTTCGCGCCCGCCTACACGGCCGTGTTTGCAGCAGGCGGCCTGGCCCTCGAGCGGGCGCTGAAAAAACCATGGGCCTGGTTGCGTTCTGCGATCGCCGTAATCATCGCAGCAGCCGGACTGGCGATATGGCCCTTCTGCCTGCGCATCCTGAGCCCTGAATCCTTCATTGCCTTTCAAAACAGGATCGGCATCAAGCCGGAGGAAGGCGAGCGGCATGAAATGGGGCCTTTGCCCCAATTCTGGGCGGATCATTTCGGATGGGAGGAACTGGCCGAAACTGTGGCGGAGGTTTACAGCGGCCTGACTCCGGAACAGAAGGCGGACTGCGCCGTATTCGGCCGGAATTACGGCGAGGCCGGGGCCGTCAATTATTACAGAAAGAAATTCGATCTGCCACCTGCCATCTCAGAACACAACAATTATTATTTATGGGGGCCCGGCTCATTCAAAGGAGGCACGCTGATCGTGATCGGCGTGCCTGCCGAGGAACTGACTCAGGAATATGAAACTGTGGAACAAAGGGCTGTGGCGGACCATCCCTATGCCATGCCCTATGAGAGGAATTTGCCCATCTGCGTCTGCTTCAGGCTCAGGGAACCGGTTGAGAAAACGTGGGGGCCGCCGGATTACATCTGACGGCTGTCAGGACAAGAATCCCCCTGTGGGGGCTGTCTCAAAAGGGGGAAATGATGCAATTTTTTTAGTCCATAGGCAAAAAGCCCCTTTTAGAAACAATATGTTATTCATTCTCAATGTCGCGGTAATATCGACAAAAATGACTTTTTAGAGAGTCCCCCAAAAATCCCCCTGTGATCCCTCCCGGCTCAGGGCCGGGACAGGCTCTCTGGGAAAAAATGTATGAAACAATCCCTTATTGGATGCGTCAGATCTGTATCCCTCGTGCCCGGAACATTCCTGCCAGACTATCAATGGTCATGGGCGCGGATCCCTCGTAATGATTGTTCACATTGATGGTGACCATTTTCCCGGCGTCGAGAAGACTGCAGGCCATGTCCACGATATTTTCCTTGTCGTCCTTGGGGAAAACGATGCGGTCCCATCTCTGCCTGGTTGCTTCTTCTATTTCCTTCCGGTCCCCGCCGAGCAGCCGGATCACGGCAGAGGGCGCTGACAAATCCGAGTGATTCTCATACACTTCGTAAACATGGGGCATGAAGCGTTTTTCCGAGAACACGTGGATGAGGCCGCGGTCGTTCAGGAATTGGAAATACTCCTTTTTGATATAATTCGCATTCCTGGGTTCAACGGCATAGGGCAGACCGGACGGAGCCTTTTCAAAAAAACCGCCGAGCCGTTCCATGAAAGCCTGCAGGGAAGGCATTTTCCGTTTGTTCAGGTATTCGAATTCGAACATGATCGCATCAAGCCTGGGCAGGAGGGGGGTCACGGCCTCGAGGAATGCATGAAAACGAGGTGGGGACAGGAAGGATGGATTCGGTTGTAGCGTTTCCGTACGTCCTTCGCCGCGCAAATGGGTCAGCGTGATTTCCTGCGGGACCTTGCAGGTAAAACGGAACGCGTCCGGCACAGCCTCGAGATAGGACTTCGCTTCGGCCGGATCCGGGATCCTGTAGAACCAGGAGTCGATTTCCACGGTGGGATAACGGGCTGCGACCTGCGGCAGATAATCCGCCGCCCTGCGGGCTGCAGAGGAATACACCAGGCCTCTCCAGGAATCGTAATTCCAGGAGCAGGTCCCGATCTTCAGGGCGCCTGCGTATTTTTGAACGTTTTTTTTCATCACAGGTTTTGGTTCCGGGAAAATTTATGGACATCCATTTTTGAAAACAAGCGGATTCTCTTGCGGCATTGATTAAAAAATTTTAAATTAGACGGCGCATCGGGAAGCGACTCTGAAAACGAAACGGGCCTGGGGAGAGATATTTGCATGGAAGCTCCCGGACAGCGAACCGCCGGGGGATTTTTGAGTTGCATGAGAAGACAATTTATAATAGATCGGCCGGCATTCTCTGCAACAGGCAGAAAGGCATGCTCCCGGTGACAGGCTACTGCTCCTCTAAAAAAAGGCTCCGGAAAGGGCGACCGCTGACGGATTCGACCGCAGACATAAGCTTCCGGATTCCGGAAGCGCCCGACCATCAAGGGATCAGCCATGCCTGAAATCCATCCCCTCTTCATCCTCGCAGCAGGCCTGTTGACCGCAGTCGTTCTGATCATCGTGCTCAGGCTCAACGCCTTTCTCTCCCTGATCACCGCCTCCCTGGTTGTCAGCCTGATGTCTCCGGGCGCACCGGCGGAAAAAATATCCCGGGTGGCCGAGGCATTCGGCGCCACTGCGGGCAAGATCGGCATCGTGATCGCCCTGGCCGCGGTCACCGGATCCTGCCTGATCAGAAGCGGGGCTGCGGACCGCATCGTCCGTTTTTTCGTGTACCGCACCGGCGAAAAGCGATGCGAGGTCTCGCTTCTGGCGAGCGGCTTTTTCCTCTCCATCCCCGTCTTTTATGACACGGTTTTCTATCTGCTCCTGCCCCTCGCCCGGTCCATGCATGTCCGGACGAAAAAGAATTACCTGCTGCTGGTTTTATGCATGGGCGCAGGCGCTTCGATCACGCATTCTCTGGTGCCGCCCACGCCCGGCCCCCTGATCATTGCGGGCACGCTGGGCGTGGATATTGGCACCATGATCCTCGTGGGGATTCTGGTTTCCCTGCCAACGGCGTTCATCGTTTATTTCTTCATACGGTTCTATGCGGGCCGTTTTTCAATCCCCATGCGGGAGTTCAAGATCGCCGGGCCGGAGACCGGCCCAGCTCCCGGCGGCCGTCTGCCGGGCCTGGCCGTTTCGCTGCTGCCCGTTCTCTACCCGCTTCTGGCCATTTCCGCACACACGATGGTCTCCATGCTGGCCGGCGCCGGGGATGCCGGTCCGCGTCTGCTGCATGTCCGGGCGTTTACCGCACTTCTGGGAGACCCAAACGCTGCGATGCTGGCGTCCGCGGCCATGGCGATACTCATATGGATCCGGACGAAACATCCGGGCCGGAAAGCATTCAGGGATTCCATGGAAAATGCGTTGATGAGCGCCGGTGTGATCATCCTGATCACCAGCGCGGGCGGGGCCTTCGGCGCCATGCTGAAGGCCGCTCGGCTCGGTCCTGCTGTGCAGGATCTTTTTACGGCCGGCACGGCCGGGAATGGAGGGACGGCCATGCTGTTCATGGGTTTTCTCATGGCATTCATCATGAAATTCGCCCAGGGATCCAGCACTGTGGCAATGATCACCGCTTCGGCCATGATCGCGGCCATGATCCCGTCCCGGTCCACGCTCGGGTTCCATCCCGTGTATCTCGCTGCGGCCGTCGGATTCGGCGCGCAATGCGGAAACTGGATGAACGACAGCGGATTCTGGCTTTTCGCGAAAATGGGCGGGTTCACGGAGCTCGAAACACTTAAAACCTGGACGGTCACGGTCAGCCTGATGGCTGTTTGCGGATTCCTGATCACATGGCTGTTCTCGGCTGTCCTTCCCTTGATTTAGAGACAGGATGCAAACGGCCACACATTGAAGCTCCCCGGCAGTGAGCTGCCGGGGAATCTTCGATCTGTAAGGATGAAGACGTTTGGATTCGCTCGCTTACCCCGCAGCAAGATAAGGGGAATGCGCTCGCTGTCAGATTCAAAAAGTGCGTGGCAGTTTGCACGGTTGACACCGGACTCAGCAGATTAAAAATCCGGAATAATGTCCTTGACAAAATAATGCGAATCACTTATTTTGTTCAGGATATGATCCAAAGGATCCAATCGTGTTTGCTTTCAATTGTCAGACATCAGGGAAAAGCCCGAAAGGACAGGTGATCCCATGAAGCGGTACACGTATTATTCCGTAACGCGGCAGGGCAGGAAGGACGCCAGGGACTGGAAATGGGGATTCTGGCCGTTTCTTCGTGTCCCGAAGACGCCCACTCCCAAAAAGAACGAGAAATCCCAGGCGTTGTTTGAAAAGGAAATCATCGATTCTGCGCAGTACACCCTCGCCTCTCTGGCTAAGAAGTGGAAGGACAGGGACGGGAAGCTGAAACCCGATTACTGCAAGGCGTCGAGCATCCAGGCAGGAGCAGAGAAGAAGCTTAAAAAGGAGAGCGAGCAGGCACAGTCCGCAGTCGCCGAACTGGATTCCTCCAAGAAAAAACAGGAGGAAATGGGCATGCCCAGCCTCCATCCCAAATGGGCCACTTTCTGGCTGATTCTCATCGGCATCGCGGAATT
>JAFGEX010000375.1 GCA_016931355.1 bacterium | reverse complement strand
CCGTAATCCCGGAATCGGAGACAGATGAACCGGCCGCTCCTGATATTGGACCTCGATGAAACCCTGATTTCGGCCGTTGAAGAGACTCCGGCCGGCGGATTCGATTTTCAAATCCCCGGCTTTTTCGTCAGGAAGCGGCCCCATATCGACCGGTTTCTGCAGGGTGTGCGGGAATGGTTTGATCTCGCAATCTGGACATCCGGCACAGAAGCTTATGCGGAGGAAGTTGTCGCAAGGGTTTTTCCGCCTGGAGCCGGATTTCAATTCGTCTGGGGACGATCCAGATGCGTGATCCGGTATGACGAGGAGCTGCGCAGGCATTTCTTTCTCAAGGATCTGAAGAAGGTCAAGAGGCTTGGGTTTGACCTCAGGCGGGTTTTGATCATAGACGACAGTCCGGAAGCGGTCGGACGGAATTATGGAAATCATCTGTTCCTCCGGCCTTTCAGGGGTGAACAGGATAACCACGAGTTTCTGGAGGTTCTCCCTTTTCTCGAATGGCTGAAGGATCAGGAGGACTTTCGCACTATCGAGAAGCGGACATGGAGGACGCGCTTGCCGGGCCATTGTCTGAACAATGACTCATCCTGAAATTTCTCAGCAGTGATGCCGCACCGGTGAATGTTATGGCGCGGCGCCGGATGGCTGCCGGGACGTATCGACTGAAAGGATACGGCTCCGGACCTGGAAACGGCGGGCATTTTTTGACACGGAGCGGTTCTCGGCCCGTGATGCGCAAGGCGATGCTGCTGAAAGGAGGGGGAGACTTTCGGAAATGCCGTGAACAGGAACAAAGGGGTCCGATGCCGCCATCAGACGGACCGCATCACCGGAAATGAAAAATGCGCCCCAAGTCAAGGCCGGGGCGCATTTTCGTAATGGTTACAGCAGGATTGTCCGGTGACAGTGCCTATTTGCTCAGCACCATTTTCCCGGAAACCGCCTCTCCGCCTGCGCGCAGCCTGTACACGTAAATGCCGCTCGGCAGGCCTGCTCCGTTGAAAACCGTGCTGTGCCTTCCGGCCTGAAGCGTGCCATCCACCAGCTTCGCCACCTCTGCGCCGGTCGGGCCGTACACGCGCAGGTCCACCGGAAGGGCGCGGGGCAGCTCGAAGTCGATGGTCGTGGACGGATTGAACGGATTCGGGTAATTCGAGGCGACCAGGAAGGATCCGGGAACCGGGCTCCTGTCCTGAACCGCCACCGGGATGTCCAGCCTCACGTCGTCGAAGTACCAGACTTCACCTTCGATTCCGGAGTTGAAGTCGGGGAAAATGACAACGCGGGTGTAAAAATCAGTCTCTGCGGAAGAGCAGTCGAACTCCATTTCCTCCCAGTTGTTGCCCACAGCCGTTGTGGATTGGATTTCGATCGGATTGTTTGTGTTGTTGTCATAATCCTCGAGCTTGACCATGAAGATGCGTCCGGCTTCGGGCGCCAGCACCTTCACCTTGATGATCGTGCTCAGCGAGAAGTCGAGCGGCACGAAACGGGCATCGCAGGTCGTGCCTTCCCAGGTGCAGGTCGTGGTCACGAACATGCCGCAGGAGTCACTCGGATTGACGTTGTCTTTCGAGGGATTTTCATCCTTCTCGAAGATGGTCATCGCAGGGGTCACACAATCCCAGACGAACCAGGTATACGGCTCGTTCTCGAAATTATAGAACATGCCCCCGTTGGCCACGTAATCGATCTCCTGTCCGATTCCGGGCAGCGTCAAAAACAACAGAAGAATCCCCGCAAAAACGATCGCTTTTCTCATGACAAACCCCTTTCAGTTGTTTGTGCCTATTTCAATGGATTATGCACAAATTTGATCAAATTGTCAAGCGGGAATTTCCGTGCATTTGGGATCTGATGGCGGATATATTCCCCGCAGCTTGCCCCGGGCCCTGACCCGGGGTAAGCGAGTGAGCAAACGGCCGCCCGCGCAGCGGGCGACTTGATCGGCAGCCGGTGGACGCCGATCAAGAAAGGTGCTTTTTGCGCCTGTCGGTTTACGATCGAGAATCCCATGCGGAGCACGGGATCCGAAGATCCATCCAAACTTCTCTTCCCTGCAGATTGAAAATTCCCCGGCAGCTCAATGCCGGGGAGCTTCAATCCGGAGCCATCAGGTAATCTTATATTCCGATTTCGTTTTGTTGTCCAAGCCATTCCAGAAGGTTCCGGACACTGCCCGTAGCCAGGGCGATGCTCGTATCCGCCGCACCATAATACAACCGGATCGTATCGCCGTCAGGAGCCATGGTACAGCCGCAAGGAAAGACGACATTGTCCACATCCCCGAACCGCTCATAGGGTTCTTCCGGGCTGAAAATCCACTCCAGGCCGCGTTTGAGGCAACGTTCGGGCATGTGCAGATCAAACAAGGCCAGGCCGAGTCTGTAAATAGCGCCGGCTGCGGTCTGCCGGACGCCGTGATAGATCACCAGCCAGCCTTTTGGTGTTTCGATCGGCGGCGGTGAAAGGCCGATTTTATTCGCATCCCACCACCCGCCCAGCCGGGCTTCCAGCATCAGCTTGTGGCTGCCCCATTGGCGCAGATCGTGCGAGTAGGATATCCACATGTGCGCGCCGGGTGAACTGACCGGACGGTGGATCAAGGCCCAGTTTCCATTGATCCGGTGAGGTAAAAGTGCCGCGTCTTTGTCTTCCGGCTGCATGATTACGCCATAACGCTCGAAGCTGCGGAAATCCTCGGTGAGCGCCAGGGCCACGCCCGGTCCATCTCGCGTGTAGGCGGTGTAAACGACTGCATACTTGTTTAATTCACGCACGAAGGTGATCCTCGGATCCTCAATGCCCCATAATTCTTCCGGAAAACGCTCGGGATCAGCCGGAAGAGTGGGCCGTGGATCCATCACCCAACCGTCCACGCCGTTGGCGGAGCGAGCCGCACTCAAATGGGAATGCCCGCGCCGGTCTTCCACGCGGCACAGGAGCAGGGTGGTCCCGTCAGGCAGAAGCGCAGCACCGGGGTTGAATACGGTATTGACCGGATAGGGCCAATCGGAAGAGGTCAGGATCGGATTGCCTTCATGCCGTCGAAAAAGTTCAGGATGATGGTTGTTCATGGGGTTTGTACTTCCATGGTTATGAGAGCGTT
>JAFGEX010000374.1 GCA_016931355.1 bacterium | reverse complement strand
GGGTCAGGATTTTCCGGCTGAGTATCAACGCAATGATCACGGCGAGGCCGAGGAACAGAACGCCCATCTCGAGATTCTGAACCAGGCTTTTCATCATGGCATTGTTCAGGTCCACCATGGAAAAACCGACCCTCACCATGCCCTGATTCCGGTTGCCGACCATGATGTTCACGGACTTGGAAACCAGGTCCTTCAGACTGGACTCCTGGATCTGCCTGCGGTCCAGCCGCCACACGATGTCCGCCTTCTGCCCGGCGGAAAGCTCCCCGGGCGAATCGAGCTCCACCCAGTCGGGATTCAGGGCATGGACGCGCAGAAATCCGGCCTGATCGAATACCGCGATATAGACCATGTCCGGGCTGAGCCGGATCTGATTGTCCATGTAATGCTGGTAGGTCGATTCATCCGCCTCCACGGAAAGGATTGTGGCGATGTTTTCCGCCTGCCTTTGCATGCGGACGTCGACGAGTCCTTTCTGGGTTTCCCATTGCCGGAGGGTGAAGAGGTAGGTGCCTGCGGCGGTCATTAAAAGGACGAGCAGGATGAAGGAGAAGGCGAATCTCAGCCGCAGGCTGATTCTGCCTTTTTTCCCTGCAATGAGCGTGGTCAGAGACATGCGATTGTCCTGCCGGTAGAGGGATCTTTCAGAAAGATTCGCGTATGCCGTTGACGAGCATTTCCACCGCAACGGTGGTGAGCAGCATGCCCATCAGGCGTTCCATGGCGGCCAGGCCGCGTCTTCCGAAAAGCCGGCTCATGCGCGCCGAATAGATGAGAATGATGCAGGAGGCCAGCCAGGCCAGCAGCACGGCAGCGAGCCAGGAAAGCCATCTGGACGGGTCCTTCGCCATGAGCAGGATGACGGTGGTCAGGGCAGAGGGACCGGCGAACAGGGGTACGGCGAGGGGCACAATGAAGGGTTCGCCCGACGGATGGGACCTGAAGATTTCCTCGGAACCGTGAAAAATCATTTTAACGGCGATCATGAAAAGAATGATGCCCCCGGCGATGCTGAGGGACTGGCGAGAAATATTCATCAGCCTGAGGATGTAGGGACCGAAAAAAAGGAACAGCAGGAGAATTCCCAGGGCGATCAGCGATTCCCGAAGGATGATCGGCCTGTGCCTGGAAGTGTCGATCCCCTTGAGCGTGCCGAGATAGAGCGGTACATTTCCCATCGGATCCAGAACCAGGAACAGAAGCAGGGCTGCGGACAGCATGGCGGTCATCTTTCCCGGGACGAGGCGTCCGGTTTCGATTTTTCTCCAAAATGGATCAGGGCCTGGCGGAAGGCTTCAGGATTCCCGATGTCATGCGCTTTTCCCCTGACCGTGTAACCGGTGAATCCCTGGCTGCGTCTCAGCAGGTCCAGACAGGAAGTGAGCTGGAACTCCCCTTTTTCACGGAAATTCGTCCGGATATGTTCCCCGAGGAAGTCGAAAAGCTCAGGCGACAGCACGTATTGTCCGAACAGAGCCAGATAATGATCCGTGGGCAATCCGTCCACGACCAGGCGTTCCCGTGCGTATCCAATCTCAGGTTTCTCGGCGAATTCGCCCACGGACAGGACTCCCGGTTTTTCCCATTCACCCGCCACGCAGCCGAAACGGCCGATCTGGTCCGCGGGAACGGTTTTCAGGCCCACGACGCTCCTGCCTGTCTGTTCAAACACGTCGATCAGCTGGCGCGCGCACGGCGTTTCATCATCGGACTCGAACAGGTGATCTCCGAGCATGAGCAGAAAGGGTTCGCCCGCCACCCATTCCCGCGCGCAGTACACCGCGTGCCCGAATCCCTCCTGCGTTTCCTGGGGGATAAAGGTGATTCTGTGGCCCAGATCCAGCACATGGCGGCTGAGAGCCTGGTTCTCTTTCGAAAGTTTGTTGAAGTTTTCGATTCTCGGCGGCATGCAGAAGAATTCTTCAAACAGATTCCGGTCCGCGGCCTGAATGACGAGCCCGATTTCCTCGATGCCCGAGGCGATCGCCTCCTCGATGATGATCATGATGGCGGGTTTCGTCAGCCCGTCGCGGTCGATCACGGGGAAAAGTTCCTTCTTGACCGCATTTGAAGCCGGAAAGAGGCGCGTCCCGAATCCGGCTGCCGGGATGACCGCCTTGCGCACCTTTCTCGAAGATCCGATGACCAGGTCCAGACAGAAAAGGCCGAGGTCCTTTTTGAGTATGCGCATGACCTTCTGCTGGTCCTCCCGGTTCCGCACAATGAACTGGGCTGTGCCGTCGCCTCCGGATCCGACGCCTTTGCCGCCCAGCACAAGCGGCTGTATCGGGCCGTATGACAGGATCCTGTGCAGCACGGGCGCCGTGAGCTGGGACGGGCAGGCGGGCGCGAGATGACGGTCGAAACCGGCCTGGGCTTCAGTCATCAACCTGCCGATCTTCTCCGCGTCCCCGTTCTGAAGGGCGCTGCGCGCCTCGGAAACGATTTTCCGGTTGACCGTTCCCAGGTAGGCCTGGACGCTTTTCTGTATTTCGTCTTCCGCAAAGGGGAAGCAGTGGTTCAGCCGGTTCAGGATTTCCCGCGTGTCCTTGGAGGCCTTGAGATCCACAATGACGAAAAAGAGATCCCGCGGCACGTTGAACTCCTGGACCTCGATGCGGTCGCCGTCGTACTCCATGTAAACGGGCCGGTTGCCGTACGCGCAGCCCTGGTCCATGCGGCCGCAGCGCGACGGCGTGGTGATTTCACCCAGATACGCGAACTCCATTTCGCCGCGTACCGTCATCTTGAGGTCGTAGATCCGGTTGAATGCCCTCGCAACGAGTACGCATATGGCTGCGCTGGACGAAAGGCCCTTGCGCACCGGCAGATCCGTCCTGTCATTGTCGATGACGAGGCCCCGAACCCGGTAATGCGTCAGAACCTGGTAGGCAACGCCCGCCGCGTAACTGAAGAATCCGCCCTTTTCCGCTTCGGCCAGCAGGGCGCCGCGTTCCATGGGGATTTCATACGGCCCTTGCCGTGTGCCGTCGTTCAGGGTGGCATGCAGGATCAATTTATTGGCATGCGGCCCGACTTCCGCATGGATGCCCTGATTGGTGCCTGTGATCAGGGTGTAGCCCTTTTCCAGATCGCCGTTGATGCGGCGGTACGAGCCCGCCCAGTCGCTGTGTTCGCCGAAAAGACAGATGCGGCCCGGTACGAACAGGTTCATGGATTTTATCCTTCCAATGATGCGGGAATCTCTGCCGCCCGGTGCGCCGGATGTCCTGATTGCATCCGGACGATGGTGTCAGCGTGTGATTTTTAAAACCTGGTATTTCAGAAGCCCGGCAGGCACCTGGATTTCCGCAGTCTCGTTTTCCGACTTGCCTAAAAGCCCCCTGCCGATGGGGGAGGTCACTGAAATTTTGTTCTGTAAAAAATCCGATTCGGCCTCGGAAACCAGGGTATAGACCATCTCCTCGCCGGAGATCAGATCCTTCAGATGCACGGTCGCCCCCAGATAGACCTTGTCCTCCGGGATGTCCAGGCCGTCCATGACATGCAGGGTGGACAGCTGCTGGGTCAGCTGGGCGATGCGGATTTCGTTCATCGCCTGCATTTCCTTGGCTGCGTCGTATTCCGCGTTTTCGCGCAGGTCGCCGTGCGACCGCGCGGTTTCGATGTCCTTCGCGATTTCCTTCCTTTTGACCCTGGTCAAATAATCGAGCTCCTTGCGGAGTTTTTCATAGCCTTCGCGCGAGATATAGGAAAAACCCAAGCCTGCCGCCTTTCATTTGGTGGAAACGTTCAGCGGGCGCATTCCCCATGAAAGAGAGGGGGCGCAGGCCCGCAGCCGGAGAGGTTCAAATAATGGAAAGGGGCCTTCTAAAACGGACTGGAATCTCCGGTGTTTTAGATTGCCCCGGCTCGTCATTTCTTCATAAATGTGCAGTGTAATTTAGGAATTCCATGCCGTGAATACAAGCATTTTATCAAATCCTGATCCGGTCTTCAAAACCGCGGCGCGTGCAGGGAGCCCTCCCGCTGCGGCGTCGGTCATTCTCACTCCTCCCCGGAGACGCAGCCGTGACCGTGCGCATGATCTGAAAGGCGGCGGCTTTCAGCCAGGGACCTGCCCTGTCCATGGCCTGATTCAGGTCCGCCGGTCCGGGGCACAGGGAGAAAATGGCGGTCGCGCCCTTTTTCAACAGCGCATCCGATCCGGGTCCCACGCTGCCTGCAATCACGATCACCGGTACACAAAGGGACGCGGCTGTTGCTGCAATGCCGGATACGGCCTTTCCGTAAACCGTCTGGCTGTCCACACGGCCTTCGCCCGTGAAAATCCAGTCCGCATCCCGGATTCTGGATTTGAAACGAACCGCATCCAGAACGATGCCGATGCCGGATTTCAATGTGCCGGGCGTGAAAGCCAGAAGCCCGGCGGCGGCTCCGCCCGCAGCGCCTGCTCCCGGGATGTTCCGGACGGTCCTGCCCGCCGCCCTTTCGATCCTGCCGATGACGCGGCTCAAATTTTTTTCGAGCAGCCGCACAGCCGCCGCATCCGCGCCTTTCTGGGGGGAGAAAATCCGGGCGGCCCCTTCCGGGCCGAGCAGGACGTTGCGCACGTCGCATGCGATGAGAATTTTCGAACGAGCCAGGCATGGGTGCATGCCGGACGCGTCCACGCGTGAAACCAGGCCCATGAT
>JAFGEX010000037.1 GCA_016931355.1 bacterium | reverse complement strand
TTACGGTTTCATGTTGGGGATCGAAGCCCTCCGTCAGAGGCGGAGGATGATCATCGATCCGGGATGAAAAGTCCGTTCATTTCCGCCTGCCCGCCCCGCGGCAATCCGCGGGGTATGCACCCGCCGTCAGATTGAAGCTCCCCGGCAGTGAGCTGCCGGGGAATCTTCGATCTGTAAGGAATAAAACTTTTGGTTTCGCTCGCTTACCCCGCAGCAAGCGGCGGGGAATGCGCTCGCTGTCAGATTCAAGGCGATCCGGTTCGGAGATCCGGGCCTTTCACTTCTTCAGGCAGAGCAGCATTCCCTGGCCTGGCGCCAGCCATTTGTGCTCTCCAGTCCAGGGCTCAGTCCGGCCCGTATAGGAATTGACGGCCTCGATCTGTCCGGCATTTATAAATCGCAGATCGAACGCGGTCGAGCGCCGCAGGCTTTTATTCACCACGATCAAAAAGGGCTGTCCCTCCGGCCCCTCAAATTCGCCCACCAGCAGGGAGCCCCCTTCAATCTCCGTGATGTGCCGGCTTGTATTCAGACCGGAACACCCCTTCGGCACATCCGGATGATGGAAAACGTTGACACTCGTCAGTTTTATATAGACCGGTCCGATACGATGCACCTGCAGATTGACGCTGCGGATCATGTCCCAGGTCCGAGTCTTGTTTCCGAACGGATCGATGGGAGCCAGCCGGTAGTTCCCGACAGCGGGCGTGAAATAAGTGAAATAGCTGATGCCCCGACCGCCGTATGCAAGGGTCGAGTAGAGCTGGAAATTCAATCCTGCCTCCGAAGGTTCCGCATAATTGAAGTGTGCATTGGAAAGTACGATATTCCAGAACGGTAGGTTGTGGCGCTGAGCCGATGTGCGGACATCCTCAAGATTCTGGAAATATCCGTCCCTGACCGAGCCGTCATCCATGAGCGCATAATGATCATAGCTGATGAACCCGGGCCGGACCGTCGCGATATAGGATTCAAGGTATTCCATGTAAGTCGGAACGTTCATCTGCGCGGTCGAGGCGTAGTTGGGAAACAGGTTGATGTAGGGAATGGCGCCGGGATCGGCTCTCCGGAATGATGCCGCCCACTTCCCCAATCCCGGATAGAGCCCTGCTCCGGGCTCATCGCAGAGATAATATCCGAAGACGTCCCGGTTCCCTCCTGTCCTCTTGACCAGCGCCTCCACACGCGCTGTGATTTCCTGTTCGTCCAGGTTTGCCTCCGCGTCACCCACGCGGCAGCTCGCATCTTTGATAATGCACTTTAATCCGGCTTCCCCCGCCAGCCTTACATTTTCCGGCGCCATGAAGCCAGCAAGATTGAATCCGCATTCCCGAATCGTTGCGAGCACCTCCCGGTCGCCCGGCGTATCGCCCCACGGCATGACGGCAAATTCTTCAGGTGCCAGCATCGGCATGCTGTCGGAAGCCCGCAATGCATCTGCGCGGCAACAAAACCATAATCCGATAATGGCAATCGTCCATGGAACGGTTTTTCTCATTCGAATGAACTCCCTGGTTTTGGATGGAGTTTAAATTTCGCGCCCTGGATCGGGTGTTGAGCCGGCAATCCCGGCATGATCGGATTATACGTTTTGAATGATGTTTACAATGATGACGATGACGATCGTAATCGAAACTGCGGTTTTCATGAATGTACCGGCGATAAATCCGATGAACGTTCCGAAAGCCGCACGAAGCGCCTTCTCGCCGCCGGCGCCGCTGATCTTCTCTCCGATATAGGCCCCGAGGAACGGACCGCCGAGAATGGTGACGATCCCGAAAGGCCCGAGCGGCGGAAGCAGGAACAGACCGACCAGAAGGCCGATCATGCTGCCCCGGGTCCCGTATCGGGTGCCGCCGAATTTTTTGGCCCCCAGGACCGGGATGATGGCGTCTATGGCCTGCACTGCTGCAACCACGGCGCCGGCAAGGACCAACTCGGACGGTTCAAACTGCGAAAATCGGGTGAAGTGTATGAGCAGCATGCCGGCAAAGCTCAGGGGCGGGCCCGGCAGGGCGGGAAGAAAGCACCCCAGGATGCCTACGATCAACAGAATGAAAGCGATGATTGACAGGAGGATATCCATGACGCATCCCTTCTCCCAATCATTCCGTTTTTCGCGGTTTTCTTGTCAGATATCCGGTTATTGGGCAATGCGGATATGCATCCGCTTCCCGGCTTTTCAATACCCCGGAGGTTTGAGCCTCTTCAATACGATATAAGCGAATAAAACGCAGGAGGACGCGCCCCGGCTCAGCGCCTGTTGAGCCTCGCGAGCGTGCGGTCCAGGGCGCGTTCGAGCTTTCCCGCAGCGCCGTCCACCGCCAGGTCAACGGCAGGGGCCTGATGACGCACGGAAACCGGAGTGTGTCCCGCAAGCCGGGCTTCGAGAACGCAGCGCTTATCCGCGGGTCCTGATTTCTTGTTGCTGTTTTCGTCGCTGAGATGGGCTTCGATGCGCGTGACCTGCTCCGCGAAACGCCCCAGACTGTGCTCCAATGTCGTCCGGATCCGCCCTACCAGCTCCCGGCTTCCGAGAATGTTCTTGTCCGTGAAAACTTCTATATGCATGTGATTCTCCCTGTTGATCCGTTCATTCTATTTCATGGCTTCCCCGCCGAAAAGTTCCTTCCTTTTACAGCCGGGGAGGCAGGAAAGGGGGGACTGGCCCGGTTTTGAAGCTCCCTGGCAGATCGGATCACTGCCGCTTGCTGTGTTATGAAAGCAACCGGTGATTGAGTTGAAATTGAATCTGACAGCGAGCGCATTCCCCGGCAGCTCACTGCCGGGGAGCTTCAATCTAAAGAGGGCCGCCTTTTCCTTGAAAACGTCCTGAAAGGACACGTTGATCACGTGGTCTCAACGAGCCACAAGGGAAAGGAAGGTCGACCCATGAAAAAAAAATCTGTAACCGAGTGCGACTGTAAAGAACGGTGAAAATGGATCGTCCTCCCGGAGGTGATGAATAGAGCCCGCGGCAAGCCGAAGGCCATGCGCTCGCTGTCGTGTCCGTTTCAGCTTTTTTTGCCCTTGATCGATTTCTTGATCCGGGCGACATGCCCCCTGCCCAGGCCTTTCACCTCGCAGCCCAGCTCGAAATACCGCCTGATCGCCGCATCATCGAGTATGCCGAAGCAGTCGATGACAGCCGCGGATCTGCCGATCTTTTTCACGACGTCTTCCGGCTTGAGCTTGAGATACTGCTCGTGGCGCACCGCGAAGATGACCGCGTCCACGCCCCTGAGCACCGGGTCGAGGTCCTGCAGGACGCGCAGGCTCTTGAGTTTTTCCTGGTTGCGGAAAAACCGCGCCCAGGAATAACCCGGCATGGGGTAGTTGTCCTGCGACTCGAACTCCCACCAGTGCCGGACATAGGGATCATGGACGCGGATTTCCGCCCCCATCTCCGTGAGCTTTCGCACGATGATTTCGGATCCGCTGTACCGGGTGTCCCCCACGTCTTCGCGGTAAGAGGCGCCGAGCACGAGTATTTCAGCGGCCGCGATGGGCCGGTCCAGATTGCGCAGGGCGTCGCGCGTCATCTGGCCCACGCGCAGGGCGCGGGTGTCGTTGATGTTGATCGCCAGGGGCGTGATTCTGAAGAGGTTGTCCTCGAATCCCAGAATATGCTTGTACGCCCACAATCCGAGTCCTCCGTCCTTGGGCAGGCAGTAGCCCCCGATCCCCGGTCCGGGAAATATGATGTTGCTGTGTGTCGGGCGCATCTTGATGGCCTTGATGACCTTGATCAGATCCACGCCGTTCCGTTCCGCGAACTGGCTCCATTCGTCGAGAAAAGCGAGGATGGTCGCGCGGTAGCTGTTTTCCACGATCTTCGAAGTCTCGGACTCGATGGGCCGGTCGAGCACCGTGAGCGGGAAATCCTTCGTGTTGAGCACTTCGTTCAGGAATTTGGCCACGCGCCGCTTGGACTCCTCGTTGACGCCGCTGCACACGCGCCAGAAATCGCGTATGCTCTTCACGTACTCGCGGCCCGGCATGACGCGCTCATAGCTGTGCGCAAGCAGGGGTTCTGAGGCGATGCCCCTCTTTTCAAAGGCCTTTTTCATGATCGGGTACGCGATCTGCTCGGTCGTGCCCGGGGCGACCGTGGTCTCGATCAGAACCAGGGCGGAAGCCGGTATCCTGTCCGCAATGGTGTGAAGCGATTTTTCCAGGGCCTCCATGTCCGCCCGGCCGGTCCTGAGATTGCCCAGTGATTCCTTGAGGTAGTCGCACTGCACATCCACAACGACCACGTCCGCGAGCGTGAGCGCGTCCTCCGTGAAGGTCGCGACGAGCGTCTTCTTGTCGATCACGCAGCGGCGAATCATGGGATCCACCTCCGGATCCTCGGCCTTGACCGGGGATTCCCCCCTGTTCAGAAGCTTGATCTTCCAGTAGCTGCGCACGCTCGGACGCTGCATGCCGATGACGAATTTGCTCGGCTTCCCCGTTTTCTTGTCCACCGTGTCCGCAACGATCGCGGCCATGACCGCGCCCACGAAACCGACGCCGACCACGACCACGATCTCCTTGCCTTCAGCCCTGGCCTTGTCTGCAAGCGCCGTGAGCCGCTCGAGCTCCTTCGCATACTCCGCTTTATCAGGTATCGGGAATATTTCCCCGTCCGGGCTTACAGATTCGGGTTTTCCGGTCCTTTCCATGTTTTCCGCCTTTCGTTTGAGATTTGGATGGAAAAAACGCATGCCAGGGCGCCTCTCCGGCGCACTCCCACGGATCACATCAGATACTCAATCCGGTTGATGATCATCGCCTCATCAGGATCAAAGACACGGCGCAGGGAAATCATGACCGGATCGAATCCCCTCCGGGAGAACTTCTCCCTTCGAAATCCATAGAGATATCGACTTTAAAGAACAAGGGAGACGGATCGTCATCCCGGCAGTGACGAATAGTCCCCGCAGCAAGCTGCAGAGAATGCACGTGCTGCCGGTTTCGGAACACTCAAATTTGAAACAGCTTTTCAGCCGTGCCTGAAATAAAATCAATTTACGGATGGGAGTCAATATTTATTTCTCCCGGCCGGGAAGCCTTTCCCTGTGCACGTTCGTCCTGAAAAAAAGATGGTAACCTTCCCACGGAAAGTTACCATCTTCTAGCAAAAAAGGGACAGGAATGCCTGCCGTCAGGGATCAGGCTGCCGCCTCCTCATCTGACGATCAGGCATTTCCTCATGGCCGAGAATTTTTCAGCTTCGATCCTGTAGAAATAGACGCCTGTCGCCAGATTCAAGGCATCCATGGAGACATCGTGATCGCCTGCTGCGTAATCACCGGCCGCGATCTCCCGGACCACCTTGCCGAGCGTGTTGATCAGGACGAGACGGATCCGGCCTTTTTCAGGCAGGCGGAACCGTACGGTTGTCGAAGGATTGAACGGATTGGGGAAATTCTGGAACAGGGCGTAGCCGTCCGGGACGATGCTGCCTGACGGCCTGCCGGGCACGCCCGTAGCCGGGCTCCCGCCCTGCTCGAAGGTGTAATATTCGTCCGCGGGCACATTCACGGCTATATCCGTGGCTCCTGTCGGCCACTGGATGATCACGCTGTCCGCAACCGCGGCGCTTCCAAGGCCGAAATGCGCCCACAGCTTGCCGCTTGTCAGGCCGGGACCGGATCCTTCAATGTCCCGGATCATGACCAGGCTGCCGGCCACAACGCGCACGCGCGCTCCGATTCCGGCCGTGTTGTCTGCAATGCCTTTCGGCTTGATCACGATCCAGTGATTGGAATTTCTTTCGTTGTGCAGCAGTTTCTTGTCAAAGGGAGTATCCCCCTTGGCCAGATAAATGTCCAGGAAACCGTCGTTGTCGTAATCCACGAAATGGACGCCCCGGTATCCACCGGCCGTGTAATCCACGCCCGCCTCGGCGGCCACGTCCGTAAACAGGCCCGCATCGTTCCGGTACAGAAGCTGGGTGCCGTCCCGCATGCCGATCAGCAGGTCCAGGTCCCCGTCATTGTCATAGTCGCCCCAGGCAAAGCACCTGGAGAAAAACGCCGTTGACAGACCCAGATCCGCCGCGATGTCCGTGAGCGTGCCGTTTCCGTTGTTTTTCCAGAATTGCGATTTGTTGTAGGACTCGCCCGGGGTGCTGTTGAAGGGTATGGCAAAAAGATCCAGAAATCCGTTGTTGTCATAATCCGCCCAGCCTGATACGATCGCATCGTTCATGGAATCGGCAAGCAGGGCTTCGAATGTCCCGTCCTCCAGGTAGCCGCCCGTGTTGATCATGAGCATGTTCCACTGGCCCGGAGTCCTGATGGTCGGAGCCCACAGGTCCAGGTCGCGGTCATTGTCAATATCAACCCAGGCCATCCCCCAGGTTTCCAAAAGGAAGGCATCGCTGGCCACGTCCGTATAGGCACCGCCGTCGTTGTCCAGCAGCACGAATGAACCCATGAGCTGGGATGTCCCCTGGGTCCCGCCCGCTGCTGCAATGTCCATATCGCCGTCCCCGTCATAGTCGCCCACTGCGACGGACCAATAGGCCTCTTTGTCCCCGATCTGATCGAGGCCTGCCGCGGCCGTAAAATCGACAAATCCAGTGTCGGTCTGGCAGTACAAATACAGCCCCTTGGCAAAGAGCAGGTCCAGGTCCCCGTCATGGTCGTAGTCGAACCATATAGGCTGGTTGCCGTATTGGGTGACTGTGGATTCCTTCAATTTAAGCTCCTCAGCCACATCCGTAAAGGAGCCGTTGTCGTTCCTGTACAGCACATGCTGGCCGCCCTGGGCCACGATGAGCAGATCCAGATCCCCGTCATTGTCAAAATCCGCCCACCCTGTGCCGAACTGGCCGACAGTACTGGTAATCCCCAGATTATCCTCTGTTTCCGTGAAAACGATGTCCTGCGCAGTGAGCGCACACGCAGCCAATAAAAAGACAGCAATGCCCGCAAAGATGAAAAAATCGTTACCCAATTTTTTCATTTCTGCCTCCCTAATTTTTGTATCACTCATTTTTCTAAAAAATTGCACGATTAGCCGGATAAAAAGATTTCAAAATGAGAAATAGTCTGACAACAAGCCGGCGAATGTATCTTCTCTTGTCCGGGAAAAATTCGGGAATTTATTGTCAATATGTATATTATAATCATTCATTTTTGTTTTCGCAATAAAAATTGATGGATGTGAAACTTTCGCAAAATTTCACTTCTATTCCGTAATCTTTTCAAGGTTTGCTTTCAATTCTTATAAAATCAATGACTTGTATCTATTCAGACTCGGTCTGGTCGGGATATGAAACACGGTGTTGTAAAGCAGATAGAGTCTTTAATCTCCAAAGGGCTGTGCCTTAGTCTGTGCATTCAGGCACAGCCCCGACAGGATCAAACCGCCTTAATCTGTTTTATTCCGGCACTTGCAGGTTTTCATGTCCGCACCAGGAGGCGCAGCGTGCCGCTTACTTCACGAATATCATCTTCCTGACATTCCGGTACGGACTGCTTCCGGATTCCTTTCCCCTGATTTCCACTTTGTAAATATACACGCCGGAGGCGACCCTGTTCCCTGAAACGTCCTTCCCGTCCCACCTGGCCGAATAACAGCCCGCGGAATTCGTCCCCTCCACCAGACGGCGCACCTCGTGTCCGCTCAAATCATGTATGGTCAGCAATATGTCCGCTGTCTGCGGCGTGCGGAAATCAATGACTGTCGCGGAATTGAAGGGATTCGGATGATTCACGGACAGGCCGAAATCATCCGGGATCCCGTTGCCCTTTCTCCGGCACGCTCCGGACGGCATTTGGGCGATCAGGGAAGTCAACACGGAAACGCCGTCCTGTGTATATTCCGCAGGATCCCCCTCCCGGAATGCCACCCGCGCAGGATAATCAGCCCCCGCATCCGCCTTCCACACCCTGAACCTGAGCGAATCACCTTCCGTAAACCCGTCTATGCTGTCCGTGATCGCATCGTCCCCCCATACCGTGATCGCTGCATTGACGCCAGCCCACACGGTTGCGCCGCAGCAGGCGCCTGAGGCGGTGAACACGCCGATTTCATCCCCGACTGACAGCAAAGACCCGTCCGAGTAACCGGGGCCTGCATCAACTGGGATGATGACCGTGGCGTTCTCTCCGGTGTTGGCCGTGAACAGGTAATGCTCCGTATGAACCTGTTGTACGGTCACAGCCGGTTCCGCAATCCTGGGCATCCCCGGAGACGGATACACAAGCGTGCCGGCCGAGCTCAGGCAAACCTGGTATCCCTGACCGGGTTCCATCCGGCCAATCGTATTGATCCCGAACAGGGGGAGATAGGTCTGCCCCGCGTTGTTCTTCGCAATGACCAGAATGTCGTTGATGCCGGCAAGCGCCTGCTCCACGGGCATGTCGTCCGCAGGCAGATAGGCGATCATGTTCCATCCCTGAGCCAGATTGATCGATGTTTCGGCGGGAACCGTAGTCCCCTGCACGTCCAGAGCCGCAGGCTGGTCGAAATAGGCCTTGTATCCCTGTCTGAAATCCATGTCCCCGATGTCGTTGATTCCAAATTCCGGGATATAGGTTTTCCCCTGCCCGTTCTTGACCATCACCAGGTCATCCACTACCGGCGCCATAACCGCGTCCAGCGCCGGGTCAAAGGGATCCAGGCGGATGGAAAACAGATTCCATCCCAGGCTGAACTGCAGAGTCAGGGTGACTCCCGCGGAAACGTCGAAACGGTTGAGCACCATCAGGGCATCCGCCGCATAAAGCCCCGTACCAACGGAATATCCCGTGACGACAGAATCCCATTCGTCCTGCGTGGCGGAGCGGAAAACCCGGAATCCGATCGTTTCTCCGGCCAGGAAGCCGTCTGTGGCAGGCGTCTGCGAATCGTCCCCCCAGGCCGTGATGGAGCAGTTGGTTCCCTCCCACTGCGACCATCCGCAGCACAATCCCGCTGGCGTAAAAACCCCGATGTAATCGCCGTTTTCCAGCGGCTCGCCTTCGATGTTGGGGCCTGCGGCGACAGGCAGAATCACGGTGGCGTTGTTGCCTGTATTGACCGCGTGGTCCCAGTGCCCGGGCAGGAGATGCTGCTCCTGCACGATGAGAACCGTCACTTTTCCGCTTCCCCCGTTGGAAGTGATGTCCAGTTCCGCCTCATCGGTATCGCCTGCGAAAAATACCCGGTCCACGTTCACAGTGACCGTACCTGCGCCTGATCCGTTCGGCGGCGCGATTGAAACGATCCACGGCTTATCGCCCGGCGCAGAAACGCTCCAGGTCAGTGTCCCGCCTCCGATGTTCTGGATGTCCAGGGGCAGGGCGTACTGATCATAGCCGAAATCGAGCGTATCCGGGGAATAGGAAAGCAGCGGCTCCGTGTCCGCCTGTATGGTGAACGGCCTGTTGCTGAGATCATAAGGCGAACCGTCCGCAGCATCTTCGACCCTGACCACGCATCTGTCCGAGGGCGTGTCCGGTATCGTCCAGGAATACGATCCCAGGTTGAGAATCCCTTCGGCGATCGGCGGCGAGACCCAGTTGCTTCCGCCGTCCGTGGAATAATGGATGTCGACATGAAGGGGCTTGGCAATGGCAAATGTCGTATTCCGCCACCTGATCTGCTGTGTGCTCCCGATTGTCCAGACTTCCCCCCCTGCCGGCTCGTCGATGGCCAGCCATTCCAGCGAATAACCGCAATAAAAACTGACCGGGTCGCTGTAACCGGAGTCGCCTTCGTCATTGAATGCCGTGACCCGGAAATTGTAGGTCGTCTTGGGCACCGGATTGTCCATCTGGAAGGAGGTTACGTTGGAATCCAGCACCGCCAGTTCAGACCATTGAACAGGCATGGGCGCAGGTGTGATGAGGCGCTCCAGCCTGAATCCGGTTTCATTGTTCGAATGGTCCTGCCAGGTCACGTGCAGCTGATCGTTGATCATGCGCACCCGGAGGTCCGAAGGAGGCGGTGGAAGATTGCTGAACGGATCGTAGGAAAAAGGCGCGATGGCCTCGAACTCGCTTTTATGAACGAAGTTCGCCTCGAGCGGCATCACGACCTCAGCCGGCATGTTATCGAAGGTCAGATAGGCCGTTGCGCCCACATAATCGTTTCCCAGTGGGCTGCCCGAGCCCCAATGGTGCTGGTCCAGGTCCGGCACGATCTCGATCCATTCCCCGATGTCGAAACCCGAAAAGGTGATTTCCAAAATCCTGTCGGAAATTTTTACCAGGTTCGTGATCTGGGGGCAGTCCGGACTGAGCATGGTTTCCAGGGCTCCGATCTCCACGTTGGACCCGGTGAAATCGATGCGCAGGCGCGTCATATGCGGAGCGGGCAGGAGATCGGATTCGAACCAGGCCAGAATGTAATCGCATCCCTCTGCAGCCACGCCGGCCTCGATCCTGCCCTTCAGGCCGATCGAAGGGCTTTCGGCCAGCGGCGTAACATTGTCGAAGTAAAACTTGCACGCATCATAGCTCTTGTCCGGGTCCCCGAAAATCCGGAACCGGACATTATTGATCGTGTAATTGCCGAGATTGGTAAAATGCGCGGCCATGATGCTCTTCCACCCGGCCTGCCTCATCCTGAGTTCGTGGATGAAATCGCCGTGCAGGGTTTCCCTCAGCCAGGTCTGCCCGCCGTCCGATTTTCGCGTCGCGTTCAACAGCACCTGTATCCAAATGTCCTGCTGCGGGTACAGCGTATAGATCTCCGCTGAAACGCCCGTCATATTCTGCCATTGCGGGTCGGACGTGACATCCGGAGATACGAGATCGATGAACCAGTAGCTGGCGCCGGAAGGATAGCCTGCCGGAAGGTCGAAATTCACGGCTATGGCAAGCGCGGATCCGGCGCTGTTGCCCATGGGATCCCCGTCCATGGCTCCCGGGTGCTGGGTCTTGTCGCTCCACAGGAAGGAAAAGGGATTCGCATAAACCGCAGGATAGGTCTCATACGCGTAAATACCCTGCATGGTCCAGCCCTGCAGGTTCCCCTGGTCGAAATTGAAAACATCCGCCGTTGCGCACGGCGCGGCAGCCATGCACAGAACCAGGACTGCCAGTCCCGGCCACAAACCGACCGCTCTGTTCTTTTTCATTTTCATGACCTCCCTTTTATCGATAATAGACCTGTTCAATTCCCCTGATTTTCACATTCACCGGCAGGACGGTTCTTCGCCCAACCGGCGACAGAGAATCCCTCTGTAACAGTACAACAGCCTCAACAACTCAAACGACCACATCAAGGAATTCCTGAAGCGGACGGGAAAGGTAAATGATCCAGCTCTAATCAGGCGAAAAACCGGAAGCAGCCGGCTGAAACCGTCAGATGGAGCAGGAAGAGCGATCAGAGCTTGTTGATTGGAATCAAAGGAAATTAAACAATTAAAAGGCTATTGTCAATAAAATGCTGTGTGCCGGCCGCCGCAATCCATCATGTGGACTCCGTCTCCAGGGTGGAGTCCGCTGATCCGACTGCACGGCATCATGAATCATGAGATCAAACAAACGGATCGTCGCAGCGCCGAAGGCGCGATCCGAAGACAGTCCGGGGCAGCGCCCCAGGCAAGAGGCAGGAAAACAGATTGAGGGCTGAAGGTCCGGGCCGGAGAGTTTTATTTGCCGGCATCCGTCTTGTATTCAGGCGGATGTTCCCGCGTCAACACAGATCTGTTCAAGGCTGCAGCCTTGCGTATCGAGAGCAACCGATCGCGCAGGACATCGAGCATGGCCAGCTTTTCCTTGATGGGAAGCGCGGCAAGCTTTCTTCGCAAAACCCGTTTGCTTTCGAGAATGCGTTGGATCTCGTACTCCCTGTTCATTGCCCGGAAAAAGCTTTCTTGAATGCCTGCCATTTGCCGGTGAGCCCATGCCTGGCCAACACCGCTTCAAACCGTCGTGATTCAAGGACTCCCGCCTCTATGAATTGCAGAAGACGGGCCTTGTCCTTTGCCCTCCCTGTCTGAAGGGCCATGGCTGCAAGATGCTCCGCTGTGAAAACCCTTGCGGGAATGTTCTCCACGTTCACCGTCACCGCGTCAGCCAGAGCCTCGCCGGAGAGTGAACCGGAAATAGGCAGAAATTGCACCGGCCAACCGGCTATCAGCACATATTCCCCCTCCACGATACATCCCAGCCGGGTCAGGTAATCATAAAGGGTCTTCAAACTGATCAGGGACTGTCCCGGCTGCAATCGGAACGAGACGAAGACATCCACATCCACGGTGGCTGATGGTTCAAGATAAAAAGTCGCGCCGACTGCGCCTCCGATCGCGTAACGCTCGATGATCCCGTCCGACTCCATTTTATTGAAGACGGATATGACATCAGCGACACCCACGCTTCACCCCCATACGGACAAAAAAGCAGGTTTTATCGGATATACTGCCGGAGCACCCCAATCTTGGCTCTTCCGCGGGAAATATAAAAAATTATCCCTGAATAAACAATCCCTTTCCCTTTAAGGGATCCGGCTCATTTTTAAAACTGCGACGCACTTTTAAAAAATGCCACACAATTTTTATCTTCAATCCGTTCCAATCTTGCTTTTAAAATTTATTATAATCAGACACTTGGATCGGTTCGGACTCTGTCCGGTCCGGATATAAAAAACTGGGTTTTGAAGCAGATATAATTTATAATCTCCAAAAGGCTGAGGCCCGAGTATGTGCAACAAGGCACAGTCCCGACAGGATCGACATGAATCAATCAGGCTTTTTACGTCTCAGACGCTCGAGTTCGGCCTTCTGATCCGGGGTCAGGTCCTCATAGCCGCGCAGCTTGGTGAAGTCGAGATGCCGGATATCATAGAGGGAGCGGGCTTCCAGTAATTTTTTTGCATCCGGAGGATAGCTCATTGACAGGTCGATTCCGCTCAGGTTGGCTTTATGCAGATTGGCCGCATCGATGCCAGAACGCCAGACCGCCGCGCATCCGAGGTCTGCATCGGTGAGATCGGCGCCTGAAAAAGCGGTGCCGAAGCACATCGAGCCGCGCAGGTAGGCCCGGACCATGACGGCATCGCAAAACATCGTGTTTGTCAGATTCGAATCGCTGATCCTCGCATCGCTCAAATCGGCCTTGATGAAGCAGGCCGCCTCCATCGAACAGGCGTTGAGATTTGCGCCGCGGAGATTGCTACCTGAGAAATCGGCCTGCCGCAATTCGGCTCCACAGAAGTCCGCTCCGGAAAAATCGGCTTGCCGGCACTTGCAATTTCTCATATCCGCATCCTGCAGCATGGCTTTGCTCAGGTTCAGACCGTCAAAGTTGATTCGGGACAGCTTCCTGCCGCTCAGATCCAGCCGCTTTCCGCATTTGCCGTTCGATTTCAGCCATAATCGATGCAGGAAAAGCCTCCATTGAAGAAAGACAACCATCGGAAGCCTCCTTCCTTTCATCGCCTGCCTTTTTCCAGAGCCTGCCATTTTTGACCGCTCCGGAGCTGAGCACCGGCATCTTTCAGTATGATTACTTCGCAGCCTTCTTTTTAGATTGGGATAACATGCCGAGGCCGATGACCAGGAACGCGCACCCCAGGACAAAGAAAGTCGGCCTCCTGTCCAGCGATCCTGCAAAAAACCAGGCAACCGCCGCGATCACAAAAAGAATACCCCCGAGCTTCTGATTTTTCGGCGCCATTGTATTTCCTCCCGTTTTTAAAACTGCGACGCACTTTTAAAAAATGCCACGCCATTTTTTTCTTAATGCTGCCACACGCCGTATCCTTCTCTGCGCAGGTCTTCGGCCAGCTCCTCCTCCATGTCCCGGGCTGCATCATAGGGCATGGGGTTCAGATGCCCGTACAGATCAGGCAGAAGCCGCAATCCGTAACGCTTCACAAAATAGGACGCCTGAATCCCGGCCTTGTGCCTTTCGAAACGCTCTTCGGGCGTCATGCCGGTGAGCCCGACATACACACAGGGCAGGTCCGTCGAGCAGCCCGGATTCGCCGCAGCGAAACGGGCATTCTCATGAACAGACGGATCGAGCTCCACCACATATACGTTATGATGATACGGAGCCGCTTTTCGCGGGGATTTTTCAGCCAACTTTACTCCCCTTCGGCCTTTTCGTCCGCTTCGTGGGTTTCGCGGACGCAGGATCCTCGGGCCAGTGATGCCTGGGGTAGCGCGCCTGCATCTGCCCGCGTATCCCCGGGTAAGTATTCTTCCAGAAGCTCGCGAGGTCCCGGGTCACGGCCAAAGGCCTGGACGCGGGCGAAAGCAGATGAAGCGTCAGCTGCACCCTGCCGCCTGAGATGCGCGGGGTTTCGGCCAGGCCGAAAAGCTCCTGCACCTTAACTGCCAGAACAGGCCCGGCCGGGGAGCTGTAATCAATCGCGATGCGGGAGCCGCTCGGCACCCCGACATGGGAAGGGGCGATGCGATCGATCTCCCGTCTTTGCGCAGCATTCAGCGACGCCTTGAATATCATCGCGAGATCCAGCTTCCTGAGCTGATCGAGCCGGGTCAAGCCGGCGACATGCGGCA
>JAFGEX010000373.1 GCA_016931355.1 bacterium | reverse complement strand
TAGGAGTTGATGCAGGAAAAAATCCAGCCGTGATTCACGCCCGTGCGCCTTAAAAACGCGGTCTCCATGGCGAATTGTTTCCCATAACGGTCGAACCCGGCACCCAGTTCGAGACGCCGCGTTTCGCGGTATATCCAGGTGTTGATTCCCAGGGACTGTTTGGCTCCGGCACCGGCCGAATCCACCGTGGCGCTGCCCATCACGGATCCGTTGAACTGGACGCCGTTTTCGAAACGAAGTTTCGTGTCCGCGCCGATCACCTGGTTCGACAGGCCGTCAAAGAAGCGGCTGCTGTACAGAAGGCCCATGTAATTCTCGCCCCTCAGGCTGCGACGGACGCGCGCTACGCCGAAACGGGCCTTCTTCCCTTCATTCGGATTTTTTTCATCCTCCCAGGCATAACCGGGAAAATCGTCACCCGAAGCGATCAATCCGAAAGCCGTCCTGCCGGAGGTTCCACTGAGCTTGGCTCCCCAGCCCGGATCCACGATGCGGCGGGTGTGCACGGGCGTGATCATCATCCCCTGGGGAATGATCACGAAGTCGAAAATATCCATGCCCTCCATGAAAAAGGGGCGCTTCTCGCTGTAGAAAACCGGATACCTCCGGTTGACCTCCGCCTGGAACGCGTCGCTTTCCACCTGGCTGAAATCCGGATTGTAGGTCAGATCCGTCACAATGGACGAAGTCAGGCCGTACTTGACTCCGATGCCGAAATCCCCAGCGCGGTCCGGACGGGCCCAGGCGTCAGGATTGCGGCGTTCCCTGCGGTCCGAGTACGTGGCGCTCGGAAGAACCTCCAGGTTGAGCGGTGCCGAAAGATCCCGGAAGCGCACGGGCATGTGCTGGTTCAGGTAGCCGTCGCCCGGCTTGAGTTCAGGCCAGGAGCCGCTCATGCCCATGCGGTTGATGCGGCGCATGAACACGACGTTCATGTCCACTTCGCTGCCGCTTTTAAACCGGAGCGTGCGGAGCGGTACTGCGATTTCCACCTGGTATCCACCGCGGGTGAGCGTCCCAGCGCTTTCCCATACATAGTCCGGGGCCGAGTCCTCGCCCTGATTGGACGAGTTGAGGATGTCCCCCTGAATCCCGCTCGGATTGACAAAGAACTCCACGGAGCTCTGGCGGTTGCCCATGGCGTCCACGGACACGCCGACCCAGTCGTCAGAGAAAATGTTGTCGCGCTGGGAAATGGATGTCTTGATTTTCTCAGGTTCGTTGTCCTCGCATCGGAACGCGAAGTACAGCTTCTTTTCATCATAAGTGATCCAGACCCAGGTCTTCTGGGGCAGGGAGTCGCCGTAAGTCGGGAAATAGGTCATGAAATGAGGATTGAGCGGAGCCGACTCCCACGCCGTATCGTCGAGATTTCCGTCGATAACCGGCGGAAAGGCGATTCTGGGCGGTTGGACCGGTTTGACTTCCGTCGAAGGGGCTGCTGCGGAACAGATGGAGGCGACGATAGCGGTGCAGGCCATGCCCAGGATTCGGGCCTTGGTATTCAGAGTTGAGGGATCAGGCACATGAGCCTCCACTTTTTCTGGATATACGTAACGAAAAGGCAAAGGTTATGCCGATGGACAGGTTTTGTGTGCATTCCCGCTGCAATCCGGTCCGCCGGGGCGGATGAACAAATAGGATTTGACATAAAAGAAAATATTTGATATCATTGTTTATTCGGGTCAGGAAGGATGATCACGCTTCATTTCTGTTCATGGAAACCGGCAACTGCCGGAATCCGCTCTGACGGCACCGGCGCGCAGGCTGAGGGCGGGCGCTTTTTTCCCCCTGAAGCGCTTGCTGTCTTCAGGTGTGATCCGGCGTACTGCCCGCGCATGGAGGAAAATATGTTCACTTACTCAGGTAGATGCCTTGTATCCGGCCTCCGCGTCACCGTCTGGCTGGCCCTGATGATGTTGCTCCCGATGTTCTGTCCGACCCGGCCTGCATCCGCACAACCGGTGCAGGAAGGGGAGAAACTGCAGTATCACATCATCCGCACGGACTCCGCAGGCCATATCGTGCCCTGGTTCTCGGATGACACGGGTCTCTCATACGACCATGTGATCCGGCTGGTCTGGAATTTTTGGAAGAACATGGAGACGGATTCGAACGGACTGAAATATTACATGAACCATCAGGTCTGGAAACCGGAGCATGACATGCGCGGCCTCGGAGGAGACCAGTTCAACATGGCGCTTTCCTCCTGGAGGCTTTTATACGCCTATACGGGGGATGCATCCGTCATCGAAAATATGCGGTATATCGCGGACGAATACCTGGCACGCTCCCTTTCCGGGCCGGACGATGCCTGGCCGTTCATCCCTTATCCTTACAACAACAAAATTCATTCCGGCCGGTACACGGGCGACATGGTCATCGGCGAGGGATTCACCCAGCCGGACAAGGCCGGATCCTTCGGATCCGAACTGGTGAATCTTTACAAGATGACCGGGGAGCAGAAATATCTGGATGCAGCCGTCAAGATCGCAAATACCCTGGCTTCCCATACGAAACCGGGTGACGGCGAGCGTTCGCCGCTGCCGTTCAAGGTACACGCGAAGAC
>JAFGEX010000036.1 GCA_016931355.1 bacterium | reverse complement strand
CATCATGACCATCAATCCCTTCGGCAGGGTGAAGGTCGGCTCCTGCGGTCAGCCCATCCCCGGCATTGAGATGAAAATCGACCATCCGGATCCGGATACGGGGATCGGGGAAATCCTGGTCCGCGGGCCCATTGTCATGAGCGGGTATTTCAACAACGACAAAGCCACACGGGAGGTGCTGCAGGAGGACGGCTGGCTCAGAACCGGCGACCTCGGCCTGTTCGACGCGGACAACTACCTGTTCATCAAGGGAAGATCCAAAAATGTCGTCATCGGCCCCAACGGCGAGAACATCTATCCCGAGATCATCGAGGCGCGCCTGATGCAAAAATTTCCCGTGATCCAGCAGGTCATCGTGTATCAGCACAAACACCGCCTGGTTTCCAAGGCCTATCTGGATCCGGAATCCCCTGAAATCGAGGGTTTGAAAAGCCTCGGTTCCGGCGAAGCCGAAAACAGAATGAAGGATCTGCTGGAGACCGTGCGGACGGACATCAACAAGGAACTGCCCTCGTTTTCAGCCATCCAGCGCATGACCTGGCAGAAGGACGCGTTCGAACTCACGCCCACGAACAAGGTGAAGCGGTTCATGTACATGGGGGATTGAGAATCGGGATTCAGGAAAAAATGTGCATCGGGCTTCGGGCATCGGAAAAAATGGGAATCGGGGTTCGGGATCAGGGGATCACTCATTGACGATTGAAGATTGACGATTTTCGATATGCGATTAAAAGATATCTTCCAGTGTATACCTGGGAGGCATGATCATAAGGGGAAGCATTCAAATGAAAAAAAACAAACATTGCCTTGTTCGTGATTTTGAATTCAAATTCATTTGCTCAGACGATTGTCCTCAGAACAGAGGAACAGGGTTATTGCAAGGAATATGGCATATCAGGTTCGTGGTGTTTTAACTTATCATATAATAAAAGATGGGGCATGCAACATGAGGGTGAGGGAAGATATGAACTTGCTCCGAGCTGCGGGAAGAGGTGGGAAAATGGTATCGATAGGTCAAAAGAAGGACCATTGATGGTAATCATTGTATCAAAAGAAAGAATGATTGAAACGTTGGAAATTGAAAATCGCCATATAAATGCCCGGGATGGAGATCAAGTGAGTATCTGCGTTGGGGAAAAGGAATTTTAACACGGTGGAGTTTTCGGTTCCGAAGATACCCGGAAAAGTGAAGCGAGAGAAATCATCGAATCATTTAAAAAAGAAAGAATCGCAAGAATGATTTATCTGTCAAGTTCAGGTAAAAAATATACACAAAATTAGAGTCTGGTTAGTTTTATTAATGGTTTAAATTATTTAGAAACATATATTGGAAGAGGTTTTAAAATTTTTCCGGAATTAACCCTGCGGACCGTTTCAATCACCCCGGATGTCCGGCATTCTGATTTCTGATATCTGATTTCGTCAATCGGAAATCGTCAATCTTCAATCGTCAATGTCTTTTTCTCACTCCAGCCCCTTGATCCTGTCGCGGGCCAGCTGCGCCTCCTCGGATTGGGGGGCGTTTTGGATGACCAGGTTGAACAGCCGCTTGGCCTCCTCCAGATTTTTCTTCTGAATCTGGCAGTATCCCATTTTGAGATAGGCGGCAGGCGTTTTCTTGCCCCTGGGATATTGGGAAACGACCTTCGCGAACTCGCCGAGCGCCTTCCCGTAATCGCCCTGCGCGTAATAAATCTCGCCGATCCAGTACTGGGCGTTGTCCGCGAACTCCCCGTCCGGAAAACGCTTGAGGTACTCCTGGAATTCGATGAGCGCCAGGGAATAATTGCGGCGCGAGAGATCCAGATAGGCGGTCTGGTACAGCTCCTTGGGTTTGATGTTCGAAGCGGCGGGCTTGTTTCTCATACTGCGTGTCGTATCTGCGGAAGGGCCCGATTCCACGGAATGGATCAGCCTGGACATGCGGGTCCCCGTGTCGTCCAGAAGCGACTGCAGCGCCATTGTGCTGCTTTTCAGGCTTGACATCTCCGAAAGGAGGTCCGCCCGCGACTGATGTGAATCGTCGCGAAGGGCCTGTATGGAGCGGCCCAGATCCTCGATTTCCATCCTCATTTTCTCATTCTCGCTCTGAATCGCGGTCAACCGGACCTGGATATGGGCCAAATCCTCCTTGAATTTCACGACTTCCTTCCGTGATGCGCATCCGGCCAGGCAAAGCCATCCGATGCCGATCACGATGGAAAAACCAATCGCTTTCATGAATCCCTCCTATTCCAGGATCACGAATACGGCCCGGCGGTTCCAGAACCAGGATTCCTCTGTATGGCCGGCTGCCACGGGCCTCTCCTTGCCGTAGCTGATCGTGGAAATGCGTCCCGGATCCACGCCGTAATTCACGAGATAATCCTCGACCGCGCTGGCCCGCTTGTCTCCCAGGGCCAGGTTGTACTCAATGGTGCCGCGCTCGTCGCAATGCCCCTCAATCAGGATTTTCACCCCGGGATTTTCCTTCAATTTTTTTGCATGCTCTGCCAGGATGAGCCTGCTTTCATCCGTGAGGTCGAACCGGTCATACCCGAAATACACGGTTTCGAGAGAAAGCTTCACCGGTTTCACGGCCTGCTGCACGGGTTTTGCCTCAGCCGGCGCCTTCATGGATTCCTGCGCCGGAGCCTCCATGGGCTCTTCCGCCCTGAACAGTTCATCGGGCGTGCGTGTGGCCCCCGGATTGCATGCCAGAAACACCGAGATGAAAAGCACGCACAGAATCACAGAAAAGAATATCTTCATCACAACCTCCTTCTGATTATCTTTCCACAAAATCCTCGGGAAGGGGGAGCCTGGGCGACCAGGCTGGAGCGAAGTTTCCGCCTGTGGACGTCAGTCGCTGTGAATCCGATCCATCCCAATCCATGACATAGATGTCCCAGCGGCCCCCCGAATGGGAGGCGTAGGCGATGTGCATGCCGTCCGGGGACCAGGAAGGATCCTCGTAATTGCCCCCTCCCGGCGTCAGCCGCCGGTTGTTCTCCCCGTTGATGTCCATGGTGAAGATCTGGAATCCGTCCGGCTCACGGGACACATAGGCGATGAGATCTCCGCGCGGAGACCAGGACGGCGAATCGTTGTAGGAGCCCTGAAAGGTGAGCCTTCGGACGTTCCCGCCATCCGCGTCCATGAGATAGATCTGCGGGCTTCCGCTGCGGTCCGACGTGAAGGCCATTTCCCTGCCGTCCGGAGACCAGGAGGGCGCGCAGTCTATGGCCGGATTGTTGGTGAGCCTTCCCCGGACCTTGCCTGCAGCTTCCATCAGGTAGATGTCGGCGTTCCCTCTCACGGTCAGGGTATAGGCAACCGCTTTGCCGTCCGGAGACCAGGCCGGGGAAGTGTAGAGATCCCGCGACGAAGACATCCGGAAGGCACGGTTGCCGTCGAAGGAATAGAAAAAAAGATCCGGGTTTCCCAAAGCATAGCTCGTGAAGGCAAGCAGCAGCCCGTCCGGACTCCAGGCGGGCGAAAGGTTCAGCGAGTCATTGGCCGTGATCTGCCGGACATCATGCCCGTCCAGATCCATGACCTTGACCTGCTTGGACTTTCTTCCGCCTGATACGAAAGCGATTTTCGTGCACGCAACGCCTTCGTCGCCGATCAGGGCCCGGATCACACTGTCCGAGGTCCTGTGCGCTGCGAGTCGGAACCGCTCAATGGGGAACTGAAGCGAGCGGGCCAGAATCCTCCGCTTCGAAACGGTCTCGGACAGTTCGCATCTCAAGTTCCCCGTACTCCCCCTGAAGGACAGGGATGATTTCAGAAGCACCGCGGCCGGCCTCCCCCTGACCTCCGGAGGGACCGCCCTGAAATAGCCCGAAAATTCGAGGTCCTTTTCCAATATGTCCCGCATCGCAGACGCCAGTTCAGACGGCTCATCGGTCCTAAAATCCTCAACCACGATCTCGACCGGCTTGAATCTTTCGGACTGGATCTTCAGATAAACCTCGTTCTGCGCAACGGAGCAACCCGGGATCCCCATGCCCAGCATCAGCAGCATGCGGGCCTTGAGGGACAGAAGCGTTTTCATGGCGTCTCGAATTCCACATGGATGACGAGATCATTTCCGCTGAATTCACGCGGCAGATCCGGCATGCGTCCGGCGTTCAGAACCGCGCGCAAGGCGGCCTGGTCGAAGAGAAACCGGCCTGCGGATTTCTCGGTCTGGACATCGGTGATGCGGCCGTCCCTCAATATTCTGAAACGCACCGTGGCGTTTGATCCGGATTCATCGTCCGATTTCTGAAAGGGGGGCGTCCAGTTGTCCTGTATCCTCCGCTGAAGCACGTCCAGGTAATACGAGTACGGGAAAACCGGACCGTCCACCAGCAGCCGGGGCCCCCCTGCGGAAGCATCCTTTTTTTCGGATCCGGCTGCGGGACCTGCCGGCGCCTCCGGCTTCTTCTCCCTGGTTTTTTCAACAACGGCCGGCTTGCTCAAATCAGGACGTTCCGCCGGCTTTGTCGTTTCAGCCGCGACAGGAGCCTCCGGAGCAGCGCGCCGTGCCGCAGCCACGAGACGGACGGGGACGGTGTACGGCCGGTGTCTCCAGGCGACGGGTCTCTGACAGAAGCGGTATCCGGCGCCTGCAACCATCAGATGCAGCAGGGCGGATACGAGGATGAAGTTTTTCAAGGCTCTTCTTCCGGTTCAACGAGCAGCGCCAGGTTGGATATCCCCGCTTTCCTCAGACGGTTCATGACTGCGATCACATGGCCGTAGGGAACGGCCCTGTCCGCCTGCAGCATGACCGGCGCCTCGCCTTTGTCCCTGTATTTCCGCAGCAGCACGGTCCCGAAATGCTCAGGTAAAAGAGGCTCGTTGTTGAGCACGACCAGGCTGTCCCGCGTCAGCGTGATGATCAGGTTGGAATCCGCGGATACGGCATCCGCGCTTGCCTGGGGCAGCCGGACTTCCAATCCGCGCTTTAAAAAGGGCGCCGTGATCATGAAAATGATCAAGAGGACCATGGTGACATCCACCAGGTTGGTGATGTTGATCTCGGTCATCGCCCTGTACCGGTGTTTTTTCACGGCCGCCAATCCCGCTCCCAGAGGCGGACCAGATCGCCTGCGAACAATTCCAATTCGTCCTCAAGCCTCCCGAACCGGGATGCGAAGAGATTGTACGCAGCCAGAGCCGGTATGGCCACGGCGAGGCCCACGACTGTGGTGATCAGGGCCTCGGCGATACCGGGTCCGACTGTGCCGATGTCCGCGCTTTGCCTGATTCCAATGCTGAGAAAGGCCTGCATGACGCCCCAGACAGTGCCGAAAAGCCCCAGCAGGGGGCTTGCGCTGACTGCTGTGGAAAGCAGGGGGAGATGCCGGTCAAACCGCGACATCTCCTCCGCGACGCCGGACCGGAGGACCTGGACGACGGATGACAACGTCGCCGTCTCCGGCGATGCCTCTGAGCCCGTTGTCTTGTTTTCCTCCCTGATCTTGATGAGGCGGTAAAACTCCTGAAATCCCTTGACGAACACGCGCGCGAAAGGGCTCTGCCTGTCATTCCGGCCCGCCCGGTACAGATCGCTCCACGCCATTTTCTCGCGGAACTGGCGCAGGAATCGTTTCGATTCGCGTCCGGCCCTTGCCAGAATGAAGATCTTCTGGAACGTGATCGCCCAGGAGATGATGGAAAGGATGAACAGGATCCCCAGCACGATTTTCGCCACGATGCCGGTGTTCAGCGTCAGACGGATGACATCGCCCATAGGATTTCCCGGTTTAAATTGAAGGTTTAGACGGTTGGCTTCATCCGGATCTCATGACGGAGGTGAAAGCCCGTGTGGGGAACGGCGGATGGGTTCCGTTTCCCGCCTTTGAATGGAACAGATCGCGTATGGGAAAAATGCCCCCCGGCTTGAATGAAGTTAACAAGATCACGGAAAAAGTCAAGCTTAAAAAAACCTTAACGATCCCCTTGCGGCAGGGCATGCCAACCTCACTTTCCATTCAGGAGGCCTTTCTGGATCCATCTTGAAAGGGAGGCGAATTCGATGCTCAGAAGCGGAGAGCAGAGGCGTCTTTACGCGAGAACGCAAACACCGACCGGCCGTCAGGCTGCGGGGCCTGCTCGCGTGCAATCGGCCATCCGCTGCCGATTTGCTTCTACCGGAGGGGATCAAAGCGTATCCGGTCCGCACCTGCCCTTCCGGCTGAAAACAGAAAATAATTTACCCGCCAAAAAGAAAAAATTCCGATTTTTCCGATTAATTGTATATATTGTATTCTGGTGCGGATCAACATGAGGAGTGCTTTGGATGAAGAACAGGATATCCGGGTTGATTCAGGTTCCGGCTGCCGTGTTGCTCCTTCTATCCGGCTGCGCAGAGGTTCAGCAGCTTCTCAATGTCCAGAAACCGGCCCTTGCAGTGGACCGGGTCCGGCTGACCAGCCTGAGTCTGGACGCCGTGGGTTTGGTTTTGGACGTGGCCATACAGAATCCGAACGCTATGGCCGTCAACCTGGCCGGATTCGATTACGATTTCAAGCTGAACGCGCTCTCGTTCGTGAAAGGGAACCAGAACAAGCCCCTCGAGATCCCGGCTAAAGGCAGCGGGAAAATCGAGATTCCGGTCACGCTGGGATTCAGGGAGATCTACAACACTTACCAGTCCTTGAAGGACACCGATAGCACGGATTATTCCATCGCAGCAGGCCTGAGCTTCAACCTGCCCGTGCTGGGCCCGGTGCGCGTGCCGGTCAGCGCAGGGGGACAGCTCCCGCTCATCAAAATCCCGAAGGTATCCGTCACGAGCCTCAGGCTGAACCGGATGGGCCTCACGGGCGCGGACCTGGAACTGAACCTTTCGGTGGAGAATCCCAATGCCTTCTCCTTTGTCATGAACGCACTGAAATACGATTTTTCCGTCAACGGGCTCACCTGGATGAAGGGCAGCCGGACACAGGCCGTGTCCATGAATAAAAAGGGAAAGGCCCAGGTGACGATACCGGTCAGCCTGAACCTGCTCCAGATGGGAGAGACCGTCATACAGCTGTTGAGGGGCGGTTCGGACCTGAATTACCAGCTCGACGGAAACCTGGACCTGAAGGCCGCGCTGCCCCTGCTCGGATCCGTCAGCCTGCCGCTGGACCTGTCGGGATCCGTGCCGCTCACCCGGAAATGACGGAGGCTTTGAAGCTCCCCGGCAGCAAGCGGCGGGGAATCTTCGATCTGTAAGGAAAAAGACTTTTGGATTCGCCCGCTTACCCCGCGGCAAGCCTGAGGGGAATGCGCCCGCTGTCAGATTCAAAATGGAACCGGTCATTACCCTGCAATAAACCAAAACGGTGCTGATGCAGAATCTCCTGATCTTCCTGTCCGTCCTCATGGCAGCGGGCCTCGGCTGGTCCATAGGCGCGAACGACGCCGCCAATTCCCTGGGCACCGCGGTCGGGGCCAGGGTGCTCACGCTCCGCCAGGCCATCTTTCTCATTGCGGTTTTCGCCTTTCTCGGCGCGTTCCTCCAGGGCGGTCATGTCACGAAAACCATCGGGAACAAAATCATCCCCATGTACGACCTGCCCACACTCCGGGCGGACGGCGTGACGCTCGGATCCGTTCTCGCCGCCTGCGTGTGGGTGATCGTGGCCACGTATTGGAAGATACCCGTATCGACAAGCCATGCGATCGTGGGCGCTGTCGCAGGGGCCGGCCTGGCGGTCCGCCTGCCGGTCAACTGGAGCGTGT
>JAFGEX010000372.1 GCA_016931355.1 bacterium | reverse complement strand
CCCCATCGTGTCATACGGCTTCATCGCGATGGTCGAATCCACCTTTGACATTGCCACCGATTTTGCCCTGTTGGAGTTGTCGAACCTGAATCATCCCCTGATGAAACGGTTTTCCATTGAGGCTTCGGGCACGTATCACCATTCCGTGCTGGTCGGGAACCTGGCCGAAGCGGCCGCTCAGGCCGTGGGCGCGAACTCGCTGCTGGCGCGTGTGGGATCCCTGTACCACGACATCGGGAAGATCGAAAAACCCGAATATTTCATGGAAAACCAGATCGGGAACGAAAACCCCCACAAGAAACTCGCTCCGAGCATGAGCGCCCTGATACTCGGCAACCATGTGAAAAAGGGCATTGAACTGGCTGAGAAGCACGGCATTCCCACGGCGGTCCGGGACATCATGGTCCAGCATCACGGCCGCACCGTCATGTCCTTTTTCTATCAGAAGGCCGTATCGAAGCAGGGTGAGGACGCGGTGAAAGAGGAGGATTTCCGGTATCCCGGGCCCCTGCCGCAGACCAAGGAAGCGGCCATCGTCATGCTGGCGGACGCGGTTGAAGCCTCCACACGTTCGATTAAGGACCCGTCCCCCGGCCGGATCAAGGGCGTCATCGAGGACATCGTGCAGGAGAGGTTCCAGTCCGGCGAACTGAACGAATCGCCGATTACGTTGAGGGATCTGGAAAAAATCAAGGAGAGCTTTCTGATCAGCCTCGCAGGGCTTTTCCACACGCGGCTGGAATACCCGGATAAGGATGATGGCAGGGGGCAGAATAAAACCAAGAAGGACAGGGAAGAACAGGGGAAGCCGGTTTGAGGTTGTCAAAACCGTCCGGTACGGCCCCGCGGCGTCCTGGATCCTTGCCGTGGCCCGAAGGGCTGTCTTACCGCCGTCCGGCGGGGAGGAAGGCCGGATCCGGATCATCCTCGTTTCGGATGAGGAAATCGGCAGACTGAACGCCCGTTTTCTGAAAAGGGAAAGGCCCACGGATGTGCTGGCCTTTCCGCTCGAAGACGGGATGGACGACATTTTCGGCGAGGTGTACATCAGCATGGACAGGGCCGGGGAGCAGGCAAGCCTCTACCGCGTGGGATTGAAGGAGGAACTGGCCCGGCTTGTCATTCATGGCATTCTTCATCTGCACGGGTATTCGGACCGGACCAAGGCCGGACAACGGGACATGCGGAACCGGGAGGAGGCCTTTCTCGACGTGTGCAGGGCTGCGGGTCTGCTGGGATGATACCCGGGCCGGACGGCTTCGGGAACCGATACCTCTTGATTCTTATCCGTCATTTTGTATATTGCAAGAATGGGGATGTCACACCCGGGGCTGGGACCGGGCCTCCAACGCTCAGCGGGCGATCGTTTGCTCGCTCGCTTATCCCGCGGCTTGACGCCTGGAACGCGCTTGCTGCCGGATTCATGAAGGGAAAGGTACGATTCGTGTGATGAATGCTGCGTGGTCATACATTCTTCTGTTCGTCTTGCTGCTGGGGCTTTCCGCGTTTTTTTCCGGTTCGGAAGCGGCCTTCTTCTCTCTTTCGCCCCTGGACATCAAAAAGATACGGGAAAAACAGCTCAAATCCGGACGGATCAGGCGCGTCGTCAGGCTTTTGGAAAAACCCAAGCGGCTTCTGTCCTCCATTTTAATGGGCAATACCGTCGTCAATGTGGCGGCTTCCACGGTCGCGGTGCTGTTCGTCAACCGCTTCATCACCGGGGGGAAGAACACCGTGACGGGATCCATCCTTCTCGTGCTTGCGATAGCGGTCTGCATCATCCTGTTGGGTGAGATTTTACCGAAAATCGTCGCCATACGGCTCAAGCATCAGGTTGTGGAGTGGGTCTCCCTGCCGGTCCTGGGCTTGATGCTGGCGCTGTTTCCGTTTTCTTATGTCTTCGAAAAGATCATGAAGGGATTCACGGTTCTGTTCCGCCTGAAGGGCGAATCCGCTTTCGTCAATCAGGAGGAATTGAAGACCCTGTTCGAAATCGGCGAAGAGCAGGGGACGCTGGATGCGACCGAGCGGGAAATGATCCATTCCATATTCGAGTTCCGCGAGACCATGGCCAAGGAAATCATGGTCCCCCGGATGGATATGGTCTGCATCGATCAGGACGCCTCCTTCCGCGATGCGCTCGCCCTTCTGGATGAAAAGAAGCATTCGCGCATCCCGGTCTTCCGCGAGACAGTGGACAATATCGTCGGGATTCTTTACGTCAAGGATCTTCTTTCCATGCTCCATGATAAGCAGTTCGATCTCAAGGGAGTCATGCGCAAGGCCTATTTTGTGCCGGGCAGCAAGTACATTGACGAACTGCTCCGGGAATTCCAGACGGAGCGGACCCACATGGCCATCGTGGTGGACGAGTACGGGGGTACCGCCGGGTTGATCACGCTGGAGGATGTGATCGAGGAAATCGTGGGGGATATCCGCGACGAGCATGACCGGGAGACCCCGCTCATCCGGAGGATCAGCGGCCAGTCCTGGATGGCGGAAGGGAAAATCGCCATTGACGAACTCAACGAGAGAATGGGTCTGAATCTCCCGAGCGGGGAGGATTATGAAAGCCTCGGGGGATTCATCCTGAACCGCGTCGGCAGCATTCCGGAGGAGAAGGATGTCATTGAATATGAGGGATACCGGTTCGTGATCGAAAAGATACACCGGCAGCGGATCAGAAAAATCCGCATCATACGCGGGGAGCCGGTTCAGCCCGCATCCAGGGATCAAAAACAGGGGATGAAGGAGTGAAGATAACAGAGTTTTTGCAGGATGAACTCATTCTGATTGATCTGGCGGCGGATTCCAAGGAAGAGGCGATCCGGCAGATGATTGACCGGATGGCCCGGATGGAAGTGGTGGGGGATGCCGGGGCTTTTTTCCGCGAAGTGATGGACCGGGAGGCGCTCGGATCCACGGCTGTGCCGGGCGGCGTCGCGTTTCCGCATGCGCGTTCCTCTCAATGCCGAAGGCTCGCAGTCGCATTCGCGAGGATGAAAAAAGGCGTGGCGTTCGGCGGCTCCGAGGGGAAGAATACGCAGCTTGTCTTCCTCATCTCCTGTCCGCTGCACGAGGCCACGCAACACGTGCAGCTGCTCGGCTTGTTGGCCCGCACCCTGAATCAGAAGGAGACGCGGGAATCCCTGCTGGATGCGCGGAATCCCGAAACGGTCCTGCAGATTCTCTCATAGGGATGATATTCCAAAATCCTTACATCACCATCCAGAGCGCCCTGAAACGCGCGACCGTCAATCCCACGCGGGCCGTGGCGCTGAGCTTCGCCGCGATGATCCTCTGCGGCACGCTTCTCTTGATGCTGCCGTGGGCCGCCTCGGGTCAGCGCCTGATTCCGGTCGATGCGCTGTTCATGGCCACTTCCGCCACCTGCGTGACCGGCCTCGCGGTCATCGACATCGGGACCGGTCTGACGCTGTTCGGGCAGATTGTCATTCTGCTCTTGATACAGGCCGGCGGTCTCGGCATTCTGACGTTTTCGACCTTTTTCCTTTACGTGATCGGGAGGCGGATCTCCATCCGGGACCGCGAAGCGATCGACATGACGCTGAGGACCATGCCGGTCCCCAACATCGTCCAGATCATTCCCCGGATTTTTCTCCTCGTCATCACCATCGAAGGGATCGGCGCCCTGCTGCTCGCGCTGCTCTGGCTGGATCGCTACCCCCTGCCCCTGGCGTTTTACCACGGTGTTTTCAACGCGGTATCGGCCTTCTGCAACGCCGGATTTTCCCTTTTTTCAGACAGCCTCGTCTCCTTCCGTTCGGATCCCTGGATTCTGGCCGTGTTCATGGGACTGATCATCATCGGCGGCCTCGGTTTCGTGGTCGTCATCGACATCAAGCGGTTTTTTTTCAAAAGGGAGATGCATTATCCGCTTTCCTTTCATTCGAAAATCGTGCTGCTGATGACCGGGCTGCTCATCGCAGGAGGCACGGTCCTGCTTTACCTGATCGAAAAGAACCGGGCGCTTGCGTCCATGTCCGGACCCCTGGCCTGGCTGAACGCGGCCTTCCAGTCCGTCACCGCGCGAACCGCGGGTTTCAATTCCATGGACATCTCCGCCATGACGCAGGCAGGGGGCATGGTTCTGATGTTCCTGATGGTTGTCGGGGGGGCTCCGGCTTCCTGCGCAGGGGGCGTCAAGGTGACCACGCTGGGGATTCTGCTGATCCTTTTCCTTTCAAAAATCCGCGGGCACCATGATCCCAGGATCTTCAACCGGAGCATACCCGGCGATTTGATGAACAAGGCCCTGATCCTTTTTGTCAGCGCGTTGTTTTTGATCGCCCTGAACACATTCGGCCTTCTGCTGGTGGAGTCCGGAAACACCGCCACAGGCGGAAGCCCCCATGCGTTCCAGCAATTGCTTTTCGAGTCCACATCAGCCTACGGGACGGTCGGCCTGTCCACAGGCGTTACGCCCCATTTCTCCTCCGGGGGCAAGGCCCTGATCATCGCGCTGATGTTTTTGGGCCGGATCGGCCCGCTCACCATCGCGCTGGCGCTTTCCATGCGGGAGGAAGCCGGGCGTTTCCGTTTCGCTAGGGGCGAGGTCATGGTCGGTTGAAGGGCAGACAAGGGAGGATTCCGTGAAAAGTTATGCCATCATCGGCATGAGCAGCTTCGGACTGTTTTTATCGCGTCAGCTGACCGAAGAGGGCGTTTCGGTCATGGCGATCGATGCGGATGAAGACAGGATCGAGAAGATCAAGGCTTACGTGGACAAGGCGGTGGTCGCCAAGGGGACGGACCGGGCGGCTCTGGACAGCCTGGGTCTGGAATCCATGGACGGCGTCGTGGTCTGCCTGGATGACCTGGAGGAGAGCGTTTTAACCACGCTGCACCTCAAGGAGATGAAGATACACCGCATTGTCGGAAAGTCCCTGAGCGAGGAGCACGGCAAGATACTCGAACGGATCGGCGCGACGGAGGTTGTTTTTCCGGAGAAGGATCTGGCCCACCGGCTCGCCCATTCGTTGACCCATGAAAACATCCTGGACCATATCCCGCTGGCAAAGGGATACAGCATCATTGAAATCGTTCCGCCGGACGAATTCCTGAGGAAATCCCTCGCCCAGTTGAATCTGCGAAAAAATTATGGGGTTCAGGTGATTGTCGTGAAAGAGATGCTCACCGACAACGTCGTTCTCGTTCCGATGGGGGATTATATCGTCAAAGACAGCGACGTGCTCGTGCTGATGGGCAAGAACAAGGATTTGAAGAAGATACAGGATCTGTAAAATGCATTTTGAATTCGGCGGTGAGTTCAGTAAATTACAGGTCGGACTTCGGCAGATGCGGGTCATCGTTCCGTTTAATAGGCGCGGGACAGGGGATGACGGCCCTCGCCGCTTCGAAGGCTGAAAAGACAGCCGGTCGATAGGTCCCCGCGCTCCGGGCGCTGCCCATTGCCGGAATCCGGGGGCGGTTTTGAAGCGAGAGTGGCGGAACTGGTAGACGCGCCAGACTTAGGATCTGGTGTCCGAGAGGACATGGGGGTTCGAGTCCCTTCTCTCGCACAGGCATGCGGATCAGGCAGGAGAATGGTCATTTGAAATCAGAAGTTGTCGAACTGGAATCCTGGAAGAAGAAACTCAGCGTGGAAGTGCCGGACGATGAAGTCCGGCCCTTCATCGAACGGGCGTATCAGACTTTTCAGAAAAAGACACAGGTGAGCGGTTTTCGAAAGGGGCGGACGCCCCTTTCCATCATCCGCCAGCGTTTTGCCCAGGAGGTGGAGGCCGAAGCTTCGGACGAGATCATCCATCACTTTTTCGCCGAGGCCGTTCGCGAACACGGCCTGCCCATCGTGGCGCCCGGATCCATCCTGGAATTCAAATACAAGCAGGGGGAGCCGTTCACCTTCACCGCGGAAGTGCAGGTTGAGCCCGAAATCGAGGTCAGGCATTACAAGGGCATCAAGTTCGAGAAACAGACCGCCGAAATCACGGACGAGGATGTCCGCCGCGCCATGGAAGAGATAAGGTACCAGCATGCCGAATTGCGGGACACGGAAAACGGGGCTGCGGAGGGCGATGTGATCGAAGGGGCCATTCAGGCCCTGGATGCCACCGGCGTTCCCATCATCGGCCAGAAATGGGATGACCGGGTCGTGGAGCTCGGGCGGCCGCCGCTGGGCGATTTGCTTGCGTCACAGATGCTGGGCGTGAAGGCGGGGGAGCAGAGGCCCTTCCGCCTTCCCGGACAGGCCGGACCGGGGCAGGAGCCGTCCGGACAGGAGAAACATTACCTGTTCCAGGTGAAGACCGTCAGGGCCAGGATCTATCCCGAGTGGGACGCGGACTTCCTGAAGAAGCTCGGTGAGTTTCAGACCGTATCCGATCTGGAGAAGCGGATCCGGGAAAATCTCGAGCACGCCGCGGCCGATGAATCCAGGCGGATGTTGAGGGACCGGATGGCGGATGAAATCGTCAAGCGCAACGATTTTGAACTGCCGCCGGCCATGATCGACAATGTTGTCGCCGGGCTTTGGGAAAAGGAGTCGGCGAGGAACGCCTCAGGCCTGGACGAAAACGAATACAAACAGAAGGCGAGACCCATGGCGGTCTGGAGCCTGAAATGGGAGATGATCTGGAACCGGATCGCGGAGGCCGAGAAGATCACGGTCACCGAGCAGGACCTGGATGCGGAGATCGATGCTCTGGCCAGGGCGAACGAAAAGGAAGAAAAGAAAATACGCATCCTCTTCCAGGATCCCGGCCAGAGGCAGCGCGTGAAGGACCGGATGCTTCTCGGGAGGATTATGGCCTACCTGGAAGAAAACAACAAAATCAAGGAAGTGACGGTCAAGCGGAAGCAGGACCGCCCCTCTTCTCTCATCGTTTAAACGAAAAACGGAGCAAGCATGAATCTAGTCCCCTTTGTCATCGAGCAGACAGGCCGGGGCGAACGGTCCTACGACATTTTCTCGCGGCTTCTGAAGGAAAGGATCGTGTTCATTGGAGCCCCCATCGACGATACGGTGGCGAGCCTGGTCATCGCCCAGCTGATCTTTCTGGAAGCCGAGGATCCTGAAAAGGACATCTCCATGTACATCAATTCTCCCGGCGGATTCGTCTCATCCGGCATGGCGATATATGACACCATGCAGTACGTCAGGCCCAACATCGCCACCATCTGCATGGGACAGGCCTCCTCCATGGGCGCCTTTCTCCTGGCCGCGGGGACCAAGGGAAAGCGTTCGGCGCTGCCCAATGCGCGCATCATGATCCATCAGCCGCTGGGGGGCGCGCAGGGCCAGGCCACGGACATCGAGATACAGACCAAGGAAATCCTGACGCTGAGGGAGAGGCTCAATGAACTGCTGGCCCATCACACGGGTCAGCCCCTCGCCAAAATCGAAAAGGACACGGATCGCAATTTTTTCATGTCCGCTTCCGAGGCGAAGGAATACGGCATCATCGACGAAGTCATGGCCAGGCGGCCCGATTCGAAAACCAGGAGAACCTGATTTGGAACGCGTTTATACCTGCTCCTTCTGCGGCAGATCCTCAGAGGAAGTGGAAGCCATCGTCACCGGCCCGGGCGTCAACATCTGCAATGAATGCGTGGCCTATGCGCAGGACATCATCCGGTCCGACATCAACAACCGCTCGCTGAAAATCACCCAGCCGGTGCCTACGCCGCGCGAGATCAAGGACGAACTCGACCGGCACGTGGTCGGCCAGAACGAGGCCAAGAAGACCATCTCCGTTGCAGTGTACAACCATTACAAACGCATCGGAACGGAAAAGCATGCGGATCATGCGGAGCTTTCAAAAAGCAACATCCTGCTGATCGGGCCGACCGGAACGGGAAAGACGCTTCTCGCCCAGACCCTGGCGCGGTTTCTGCGCGTCCCCTTCGCCATGGCGGATGCGACCACCCTGACCGAGGCGGGATATGTCGGCGAGGATGTGGAGAACGTGCTGGTCCGGCTTCTGCAGGCGGCCGATTTCAAGGTGGAGCGGGCGGAAAAGGGGATCGTGTACGTCGACGAGCTCGACAAGATCGCCCGCAAGACGGAAAGCTCCTCGATCACGCGGGATGTGTCCGGCGAGGGCGTGCAGCAGGGCCTGCTGAAACTGCTCGAGGGCTCCATCGTTTCCGTGCCTCCCAAGGGGGGCCGCAAGCATCCGGAGCAGAGCCTGATCAACATCAACACCAAGGACATCCTGTTCATCTGCGGCGGCTCTTTCGAAGGCCTTGATAAAATCATCGCCCGGAGGGTCGGCGAGAAGAAAATGGGTTTCGGCGCCCATATCAAGGACAGAAAGGAGATCAAGATCGGGGACCTCCTGCGACTGGTGGAGCCCGACGATCTGCTCAAGTTCGGCCTGATACCGGAACTCATCGGCCGTCTGCCCGTCGTGTCCGCCCTGGACGAGCTGGATGAAAAAATGCTTTTCGCCATTCTCACGGAACCCCAGAACGCCCTGGTGAAGCAGTACAAGCGGCTTTTCGAAATGGACGGCGTCAGCCTCCTCTTCGAGGACGCCGCCCTCAAGGCGGTCGTCCGCGACGCGATGAAGAAAAAAACCGGAGCGCGCGCCCTGAGATCCATCATGGAGGGCTCCATGATGGACATCATGTTTGAAATCCCCTCCATGGACGGCGTGAAGCAATGCGTCATCACACCGGAGGTGATACGAGGCCAGAAAAGCCCGGATTATCAATTCAAGAAACCGGCCCGCAGGAAATCCAGGGCGTAGCCTGGGGATCCTTTTTTTTAAAGCCTGCGAACGGATGAACGCAGGCTTTTTCTTTGGCCCCCCGGGGCCGGGAGAGAATGTCATGGCAGCCGCGGAATACAAAAATTTTTATGAACAGGCGGGCCGTTGTTACCCGGAGGAGGAGATGGTGTACCGGACGCTCAGCGGCCGCCTGCGCCTGGCTTTTATACTCGGCCGGATCGGGGATTGGAAGGGGAGGTTTCTCGACATCGGATGCAACGCGGGTACTGTTCTGAAACGTCTCCGGAATCCGGAGAAATACGGCGCGGATCTGTCCCTGTCCGTGCTCAGGAAACTCAGGCGGGGGAATCCGGAAATCCCGATCGTGGCTGCCGATGCCCAAAATCTGGAATGCTTCAGGGCCGGCATTTTCATGGGGATTCTATGCAGCGAAGTTCTGGAACACCTTCCGGATCCCGGCAGAACCTTCCTCGGGATTGCCGGCCTGCTCGCGCCCGGCGGCCTGGCCTTGGTCACGACTCCGAACTACCGGGGGCACAGGCCGGAATGGGTCCCGGTCGGCGTTCTTGCCCGCTTCGGCGTGGTGGGCGTGCGCAAAGGTCTTTATTTTCATACGGCGTTCCGGCCGGAGGAATTGGAAGGCATGGCGAAATCGGCCGGACTGACCGTGCTGGAATCCGGCACGCTTGAAAAGGAGATCAAAGTCGCGGCCAAGCCCGCCGTGCTGCTCTTCTGGATGCCGAGATGGCTCAACCGGAAGCTTCTGCGCAGTGGCCGGCTGGACATGCTCCTGCAGAACGGATTTGACCGGATCACGCTGGCCGCCTATGCTTTTTTGAAAAGGCTGCATGTGCAGGAGTGGCTGAACCGCCGTATCCAGGAAGGGGTCCGGTCCTTCATTCTGGTTCAGAAACCGTCGCAGGGAAAAAAGATTGCGGGCGAATCATGAACAAAACTTTCGATCATTCCGCTGCCTGCGGCTCCGGGCACGACGGCATCATCCGTGTCTCCGGGGATCTCCATCGGATGGGGCCGGGTGTCGGCAACATCTGAAGCCCGCACGTCCATCCGGGATTTGGGCTCGAAGAGAGGGGATGTGGATACGCGTTCGTTTTGAAGCCCGTCCTGCCTCTGCCGGACAAACATTAATAATCCGATAATATTATAACACGAGTAAGTGTCAAACATTTTTTTTGATAAATTTCATATAAGATCCCGTAACGACCGGCCGGGATTTTTTATTGATGGTTTGTGACCGGCGGAAAAATATTTTTTATGAAATGCAATTTTAAGGCCGCGGAAGAACATTTTAAAAAATTTTTCAAACTTTTCTGCTTGACAAAATTTTTGGTTTTGATATATTGAATTGTCCGGAAGAGAGATGCATGCATGTGGATAACTTGTTGATGAAACGGCCAATTCATGGTTTTTTGATTATTATGTTCAAAACATATGGAAACAAGCTCGTTCATTCCTTTTTCAAAATATAGGCTCATCCTTCAGAAAAAATAAAGAGTTGTAATTTTTTTTATCAATCAGCGACCGGATTTCTCATCCAAGGGGCAGCAAATGTCGCAGCATGTGGATAACCTCGAATTTTCTGTGGATAACTTGAGGCCGGACAAAATATGGAAAGAATGCTTGAAGCGGGTTGAGGAACAGGTCAGTCCGCAGAGTTTCCGCACCTGGTTTCTGCCTCTCGTGCCTCTCAGGCTTGAAAAACAGAACCTGATGATTCAGGTCCCGAACCGCTTCTTCTATGAATGGATAGAGGAGCATTACCCCCTCGTCATCCGGAAAGCCCTTTCCCAGGT
>JAFGEX010000035.1 GCA_016931355.1 bacterium | reverse complement strand
GTTGCCCCTGGTCCGGGTGCTCATGGAGCTTGAGGAAAACGGCGTTGCGCTGGATGTCCGGTTTCTGGCATCCATGTCCGGCGACATGAGCCGGCAGCTTCAGGCCATACGGGACGAAATTTATTCCCTTGCAGGAGAGGAATTCAACATCAATTCCACGCAGCAGCTCGGAAAAATCCTGTATGAGAAACTCAAGGTGCATGAAGGGCTCGGATTGAAAAGGCCCAGGAAGACCAAAACCGGATATGCCACGGATGTGCGCGTGCTCGAAAGTCTTGCTGCGCATCCGCTTCCGAAAAAACTGCTGGAATACAGGCAGCTGGCCAAGCTGAAATCCACCTACGTGGATGCCCTGCCGAAGCTGATTCATCCGCAGACAGGCCTGGTCCACGCCAGCTTCAACCAGACCGTGACCGCCACGGGCAGGCTTTCGTCGAGCAATCCCAATCTTCAGAACATCCCGGTGCGCACGGAGCTGGGCAAGGAAATCCGCAAGGCCTTCGTGTCCAGGCACAAGGGCGGCGTGATCCTCTCAGCCGACTACAACCAGATCGAGCTCCGCATCATGGCCCATCTTTCCGGGGACGAAACATTGATGGAATCATTTAGGCAGGGCGAGGATGTGCACAGGCGCACAGCCGCGGAGATTTTCGGCATGCCTGCGGAATCGGTAACGGACGAACACCGGCGCCAGGCCAAGACCATCAATTTCGGCGTCCTCTACGGTATGGGCGCCTATGGCCTTTCGGACCGGCTCGGCATACCGATGGAACAGGCGAACGCCTTCATCAAGGCCTATTTTGCGCGCTACCCGAAGGTCAACGAATACATCTCCAATACCATCGCAGCCGCGCACCGGGACGGATACGTGACCACGCTCCTGAACCGGCGCCGGTACCTCCCGGAACTGGCAAGTGACAACCGGGGCCTGAGGGAATTCGGAGAACGCACCGCAGTCAACACACCGATACAGGGCACTGCAGCCGACCTGATCAAGGTGGCCATGATACGCATCGCGGACCGGATCCGGTCCGAGGGCAGGCGGGAGAAAATGATCCTGCAGATACATGACGAGCTCGTATTCGACGTGCCGTCGGCAAGGGATGCGGAATCCTTCGGGAAATGGGTGAGAACGGAAATGGAAGGGGCCATCCGGCTGGACGTGCCTGTGCGCGTCGATTTGGGAATCGGTGAGAACTGGTACGAGGCGCATTAGGAGGGACAAAAAAAACGGCGCCGCTTCTTTAGAAGCGCGCCGGCCTTTCTCAGCAAGGTGTGCCGAAGGGGGGATTTGAACCCCCACGTCCGTTCGGACACTGCGCCCTGAACGCAGCGCGTCTGCCAGTTCCACCACTTCGGCAATGCGGACATAAAAGTAAGAAAATCCATGAACAATGTCAAGCCTGAAAAAACGTCCGGCGTCAAAATTGTGGCCCAGAACCGCAAGGCCAGGCACGACTACCATGTCCTGGACACCTGGGAAGCGGGGCTGGTTCTCGTGGGCACGGAAGTCAAGTCCGTGCGCCTCGGCCGCGTCAATCTCAAGGACAGTTATGCGCGTTTTACGGGAACCGAGTTGTATCTTTATCAATGCCACATCAGCCCGTATGAACAGGGCGGCCGGTGGAACCACGATCCCCTGCGCACCCGGAAACTGCTGCTCAACCGGAGGGAGATTCGCAAGCTCGCGGGGAAAGTGGAGGAAAGAGGGCTCACGCTGATTCCGCTCAAGATCTATTTCAAGAAGGGATTCGCCAAGATCGAGCTGGCCCTGGCTTCGGGCAAGAAACAATACGACCGCAGGGAGGACCTGGCGAAAAGGGATGCACAGCGCGAAATGGAGAGGGTGTTTAAAAGGAGGTAAAAAGAGACAGGGATGAAGGAGAATGTGTTTAAGACATTGAAGGAGAGGGGTTTCATCTACCAATGCACGGATGAATCCGCGATGGAAAAGCTGCTGGCTGATCCGGTGACCTGCTACATCGGATTCGACGCGACAGCGGATTCCCTGCATATCGGCAGCCTGGTGCCGATCATGGCCCTGGTCCATATGCAGCGTTGCGGGCACAGGCCTATCGCCTTGTTGGGCGGCGGGACAACCCTGGTGGGAGATCCGAGCGGCAAGACTGAAATGCGGCAGATGCTGACCCTGGATCAGATCAGGGCGTACGGAGAGGGCATCAAGACGCAGTTCAGCCGCTTTCTCTCGTTCGAACACGGCAAGGCCCTGCTTCTCAACAATGCGGAATGGCTCGTACCCCTCAAATATATCGAATTCCTGAGGGATATCGGCGTGCATTTCAGCGTGAACCGGATGCTCACGTCTGAAAGCGTTAAAATCCGCCTGGAATCAGGTCTTTCTTTCATCGAATTCAACTACATGCTATTACAAGCCTATGATTTTTATGTTCTTGCAAGGGACCATAACTGCCTGATACAGATGGGAGGGCAGGATCAGTGGGGCAATATTGTGGCAGGAACGGACCTCACGCGCAGAAAACTGGGCAAACAGGTTTACGGCATCACCTTTCCCCTGATCACAACCGCTTCAGGCGAAAAATTCGGGAAATCAGCGGGGAATGCCATATGGCTGGATGCTGGAAAAACATCGCCCTTCGATTTTTATCAGTATTTCCGGAATGCGGATGACCGGGATATTGGGAAATACATGGGTCTTTTCACTCTGCTCCCCATGGAGGAAGTGGTCAGACTGCCCGTGGAGAACATCAACAGGGCCAAAGAAATCCTTGCCTTCGAAGCGACGCTTCTTGCGCATGGAATGGATTCTGCAACATCTGCATATATAGCTTCTTGCAGGCAGTTCGGTTCCGCTGATCCGGACGGAAAGATTAAAACCAGTTCCAGTATTTTATCCGTTTCAGTGAATGCCCAGGCTGATGTGCCGGTTGTCGATTTACCCAAGTCTTTGATTGATAAGGGGATATGGATTGTGAAACTGGCCGTGGAATCAGGTCTTTGCTCCAGCAACGGCGAGGCAAGGCGCCTCATTCAGCAGGGAGGCCTTGCGGTCAATGATGAGAAGGTGGTGGATGAGAACCTGTCCCTGACCGGAAAGGATCTCAGGGAAAGCGGGCTTTTGCTGCGGGCAGGGAAGAAACGCTATAGAAAGGTCCGTTTTTCATGATATGAAAGATCTGTTTTCCAAATTGAGATGCCGTTTTGGGAAACGGCTGTTTTTTCTGCTTCTGATCGCAGGGGTCGCCGTTTCAGGAGCAGAGGATTCTCCGGCCGTTTTTGAAGGCCTGTCCATTGAGGAAGGCCTGTCCCAGAGCAGGGTGCGATGCATCCTGCAGGATACCGACGGTTTTCTCTGGTTCGGAACACGCGAAGGTCTGAACCGCTACGACGGATATCAGTTCAAGGTTTTCAAGCGCATTACGGCCCAGCCCCATTCCCTGTCCGATAACCTGATCCTGTCCGTTTGCGAGGATGATTCGGGATTTTTATGGGTGGGCACAGGGATCGGACTGAACAAGCTGGACAGGCGTACCGGCCATGTCATCCGGTACGTCGCTGATCCATCGGACAGCTGCGCCCTGAGCAATGATTATGTCATGACTATTGCCAGGGCTGCGGACGGGGGCCTGTGGGTCGGCACGGCCTGGGGTCTTCACAAGTTCGACCGGACCAGAGGAAATTTCAAACGGTATTTGTACAGGGCCACAGCTCCGGACAGCGCAGCCTGGAACCGCATCTGGAGCCTGTACCCAGATTCCGCGGGTTATCTGTGGATCGGCACGGATGCGGGCGTCCTCCGGCTGGACCCTGCAGCATTGGAATACCGGTCATACTCGCATGATCCGGCGAATCCCGGGTCGCTGAGCAGCAATGCCGTGCGCGCCATTGTGCCGGATCCGGACGGCACCCTGTGGGTCGGCACGCATTTTGGCCTGAACTGGATGGATCCTGAAACAGGCCGATGCAAGCACTTTTTCTATCAGCCCAGGAATCCCGGCAGCCTGAGCCAGAACCGGGTCAAGTGCCTGGCCATGGACAGGCAGGGCGATTTGTGGGTGGGCACGGAATGGGGATTGAACCGGTTTGCGCCCAAGCAGGGCCGTTTCACGCGGTACTACAACAATCCCGTGGACCCGTACAGCCTCAGCAACAATTATATCTCCACCCTGTACGAGGACCGGTCCGGAATCCTGTGGATCGGCACCTACCATGCAGGCGTGGACAAATACGTGCCCTTCAAGCAGGTTTTCCGGAGCTACGGCAATTTTTTCAGCAGCGGCGCCAATGGATTGACGGATAAAAACGTGCTTGCGGTCATTCAATCACGCGACGGGCAGGTCTGGCTGGGCACCTACTCCGGCCTTTACAGATGGAATCCTGCAGACGGATCGCATGAAAGATTCGCCGGCGGATCATCGGTTTCCGGCCTGTGGGGCGACTTTGTGCGTTGTGTCACCGAGGACAGCCGCGGCGCACTCTGGGTGGGGACCTATCAGAGCGACAGGTCCGGGTTGAACCGTCTCGACAGGGCTTCCCGGTCCTTCAGGCATTATCTGCACAATCCCGGAAATCCTCTGAGCCTGAGCAATAACGACGTGACCGCCGTATGCGAGGACAGGGACGGCAGACTGTTGATCGGCACGGACGGCGGAGGCCTGAACATTTTGAATCCCAGGTCCGGACGGTTCGACCATTTCATCACGGATTATTCGGACACGCTCCGGATCGCCGGGAACTGGATCACCTGCATTTTCCAGGACAGGCGCGGCCGGATCTGGATCGGAACGGATCACGGCCTGAGCCTGCTGCAGCCTGGGGCGGAGCGTTTCGTCAATTTCGCATTCGATCCCCGTGATACAGCCGGCATCAGCGGAAACAAGATCACCACGGTTTATGAAGACCTTTCGGACCGGATCTGGATCGGCACAGAGGACGGACTGAACCTGCTCGAGGACGTCCGGGGACGCTTCAAGTCCTACGCAAAAAACGACGGCCTTCCCAGCGCAGTCATTTACGGCATTCTGGAGGATTCGGACGGGTATCTCTGGCTGAGCACGGGCAAGGGTCTGTCCCAGTTCAACCCCGTCAAGGAGACATTCAGGAATTTCGACGAGAGCGACGGCCTCGGCGTTTCGGATTACAACACCGGGGCCTGCTGCCGCCTCCGGACCGGCGAACTCGTTTTCGGCGGCAAAACGGGTTTTATCGTTTTCGATCCCAGGGACATCAAGCCTTCGACCGCGGTCCCCCCGGTCGTGATCACGGATTTCAAGAAGATGAACCGGAGCATGGATCTGGGCGACCTGAATGCAGGCCGGGAGATCAGCATCCGGCATTCGGAGGATGTGCTGTCCTTCGAATTCGCGGCTCTGGATTTCAATAGCCCGGCGAAGAACCAATACGCCTACCGGATGGAGGGATTCAACAGGCAATGGATCCATTCGGGCGAGAGGCGTTTTGCGAATTACACCAATCTCGATCCGGGGCATTATGTTTTCAGGGTCAAAGGCGCCAATGTTTACGGCGTCTGGAATGAGAACGGGGCATCCCTGCGCATCCGTATCATCCCTTCTTTTTTTCAGACCGTCTGGTTCAAGCTTCTGGCAGGGCTTTTGGGAGCCGGCATCCTGGGTCTGCTGTACCATCTGAGAACCGAACAGCACAGGCAGAGGCGGGTGGATCTGGAGAGGAGGATCGGCGAGCGGACCCGGGAACTCGCGGAGAAAAACCTGGAGCTCAAGAAATCCCAGGAGGAGTATCAGGCCCTTTACGATCAGGCGCCCGTCGGATATCACGAGCTGGATCTCTCCGGCCTGATCCGCCGCATCAATCACACCGAGGCGGAGATGCTGGGATACACGCCCGGTGAAATGCTCGGGAGGCCGATTTTCGAATTCATATCGCCGGACGAGGTCGATGCGGCGAGGGACAATTTTTTCAACCGCGTCACGAAGCGCGACATCATCAACGCCTATGACCGGAAATACGTCCGGAAGAACGGGAAGCCCATTTACTTCTCCATCCGCAGCCGGCTCATCCGGGACGAGGCCTTGGGGGAGAACGTGGTCCGGTCCGCTCTCCAGGATGTGACGGACCTGAAGCTGCTGGAGGACCAGCTGCTTCAATCCCAGAAAATGGAAGCCATCGGAAGGCTTGCCGGCGGCGTGGCCCATGATTTCAACAATCTGCTCACCGTGATACGCGGCCACCTTTCCCTCCTTTTGACCGAACTCCCGCAGGAGTATCCCATGCGCAAAGAGCTGGCGTTGATCGACCAGGCGGGTGAAAAGGCCGAAAAACTCACGCGCCAGCTCCTCGCCTTCAGCCGCAAACAGCAGATGCGGCCGGAAAACGTCAACCTGAACCAGCTGATCCGGAACATTCAGACGCTTGTGGACCGCCTCATCGGCGAGGACATCCGGCTGGAAGTGATGCTTCAGAACGACCTGGGGATCATCTGCGTGGATCCCATTCAGATCGAACAGATCATCATGAACCTGGCGGCGAATGCCAGGGATGCGATGCCCGACGGCGGTCTTTTTCACATCGAGACCCGGAATATCGTGCTCGACAATACCTATGCGGAACAGCACATCGACATGCAGCCCGGATTTTATGTCCAGCTCAGTGTCAGCGACACAGGCATCGGCATGGACGCCGAGGCGAGGAGCCATCTCTTCGAACCGTTTTTCACGACCAAGGAGAAAAGCAAAGGCACGGGCCTGGGCCTTCCCATGGTTTACGGCATCGTCAAGCAGAGCAACGGCAGCATCCATGTGTACAGCGAACCCGGATCCGGCACCACGTTTAAGATCTATTTCCCGAGCGTGGAAGGCAGGCCTGTCGATCTCCGCAGGGAGGAAAAAAAGACCGAGATGGCGACGGGCACGGAGACCGTCCTGGTGATCGAGGATGACGACCATGTCCGCCGCTTCACCTGCCGGGTGCTGGCCAAATTCGGATACCGGGTGCTTGAAGCCCGCGATCACGCCAGCGCGGTGAAGGCCTGCGAGGATGCCGGGAACCGGGTAGATCTGATCATTTCGGACGTGATCATGCCGGGGAAAAACGGGCCGGAAATCATCAGGCAATTGTCCCGGATCATCCCGGGCGTGAAGGTCCTCTACATGTCCGGATATCATGACAATCTCATCTCCCATCACGGGGTTTTGGATCCTGGCGTGCATTTCATCCAAAAACCCTTTACATTGTCCCAGATGACCGATAAAATTCGCGAGGTTTTGGGTGGGGAGGCGAAAACCCCCTGAACAGTCCGGTTCTCCGGATTCCGGGCGTGCCGCCAGTTCCTGTCCCAGGATTGAACCCATGCGATGCCGTCTTAAAAGGCAGGCCCGATGAACACGCTCCTGGAGATCGATAAGGCCGTTTTTCTTTTCATCAACCGGAGTCTGGCCAATCCGGCAAGCGATTTTCTGATGCCCCTCATCACGGAAGAGGATCACTACCGAATCCCGATCCTGATCATCTGGGCAGCGCTTGTCATATTCGGCGGCAGAAAAGGCGCCATGACCGCTGTTCTCAGTGTCCTCATCCTGGCGATCGACGATCAGATCGTCAATTTCTTGATCAAACCGCTCGTGGGAAGGACCCGGCCGTGTTTTGTCGTGGAAGGCATGCGCCTGCTCATCGACCAGCCGAATTCCCCTTCCTTCCCCTCCTCGCACGCGGCCAACATGGCGGCCATGGCGGTTCTGTTCAGCAGCCGGTATCCGCGCTGGAAGGCTGTTTTCATCAGCCTGGCCGCGCTCATCGCCTGGTCCCGCATTGCGGTGGGCGCTCATTATCCTTCCGACGTTCTGGCCGGCGCTGCGGTCGGAACGGCCGTCGCCTGGACGGTTTTGCTTCTTTCGTCGCGTATCGTGCGTTTATGGAAATTACGGAAAACTCCCCATTCCGGAGGAAAACCATGAAGATGCGTTTCGGCAAAACCCTTCTCGAACTGCTTCAGGGGGATATCACCGAAATGGACACGGATGCGCTGGTCAATGCGGCCAACTCCAGGCTGCAGCACGGCGGGGGAGTCGCGGGCGCCATTGTACGGAAGGGCGGGCCCGTCATACAGGAGGAGAGCGACGTCTGGGTCAAGGCCTGGGGCGGGGAGGTCAGCGTGGGATCCACGGCCATCACCAGTGCAGGCGGCCTGAAGGCCAAGTACGTCATACACGCGGTGGGGCCGCGCATGGGCGAAGGCGACGAGGACGAGAAGCTGAAGAATGCGACCTTGAGCAGCCTGCGCCAGGCGGACTCCCACAATTTGAAGAGCATCGCCTTTCCGGCAATCAGCACCGGGATTTTCGGATACCCGGTTGAACGCTGCGCCAAGGTGATGCTGAAAACCGTGCTGGCCTACCTGCAGGATAAGACCGGCCTCGAACGCGTGGTATTCTGCCTGTGGGACGAGGAAACTTTCAGGGTATTCAGGCAGATGCTGGAGAGGCTTGCCAAACCGGAAAAGTCCGCGTGAGGGGAAAAGGGATTTTTTGCATGGCGTTTATCTGGAGGTTGGACGCATGAAACCGCTTCTGTGTATCGGGATGATCCTCATGGCAGCGCCGTTCGCCGCACAGGGAGAGCCGGCCGTCTTGCGCGTCAGGACAGCCGGGGATACGGTCGGCCTGTTCGAGAAATTCGAGTTGCAGGTGGGACTGGATGCCGTTTTTATCAATCCCTTTGATCCGGAAGAAATCACCGTGACGGCTTTGTTCACATCTCCTTCCGGGAAGAAAGCGGAGGTGGACGGTTTTTTTGCGGAATCCTGGAGCCCCTGGGTGATCCGTTTTTCACCCTGGGAGGCGGGAACCTGGACGTATCAGGTCACGGTCAGGGACCGGACCGGCCGGGCTGAGTCCGCACCGGCCGTTTTCTTCGCGAAGCCCTCCGCGCATCACGGACCTGTCCGGATATCGCCGGTCAACAACCGTTACCTGGAGCACCGGGATGAAACCCCTTTTTACGGTGTGGGGCTTTGGTTCAACGGCGGGCTCAGGGAGTCCCGCAGCGGCGAACCGGGCACGGCTGAAGTGCTGGATGAGTTGAAAGATCTCGGCGTCAATTTCATCAGCACCATCCTGCCGCGGATTGAGACGATCGCCACGGGCTGCGGCCGCTACGACCAGGCCCTGTGCGGACGGATGGATCAGCTCCTGGCCATGCTGGAAGAGAGGGACATGCTGCTCAGCCTGAACATCTGGTTCCATTCCTTCCTGTCCGAGACGGTATGGCCGGGCGGCAACAGGCAATGGCACAACAATCCGTACAGGCAGTTCTGCAAGGCAAAGGATTTTTACAGCAGCGGCAGGGCCTGGGACTTCCAGGAAAAGATGTACCGGTATATCATCGCCCGATGGTCCTACAGCAGGGCGCTGGCCGTCTGGTTCATTGTGGACGAAGTGAACGGCACGGACGGCTGGGTGTCCGGTGACAGCCTGGGGGCGGCCCGCTGGGGCAGGCGGGTCCATGATTATTTCAAGGCGCATGACCCCTACGGCCATCTGACCACAGGCACGCGCAGCGGCGGCATCGCGGAATGGTGGCATGAGGGATACCGGATTTTCGACCTGGCTGCCAGGGAGATCTACGAGGCCCAGGGTTTCCCCATACTCACGGACGGCAGGTTGGATCCCGGGGATCCGAATCCGCTCAGGCTGAGCTACTGGAACTATGTCGGAGAGATCCGGAAACTCTGGGACGGATACGGCAAGCCGGCCATCATCGGGGAAACGGGTTGGGATCATACATTTTTTGAGTTCGGCACACCCGGGTACCTGTCCCTGTACCATAACGCCCTCTGGGCCGGCCTGTCCAGCGGCCTCGCCATGACGCCTTTCTGGTGGTCCTATTCGCGAAGGATCAATGAAAGCATTGTGACGAGCCGCCTCAGGAGCATATCGGATTTCACGTCCGGTATCCCCTTTTCCAGGCTCACGCATGTTTCCCGTGCGGACGCCACCCTTTCGGGCGGGGACGCCTTTGCCGTCAAGAGCGACCAGCTGGTGTTCGGCTGGGCCGTTGACCCGGATGCGGATGTGGCTGCGGACACGGTCACGGTGAAGGGTCTGCCGGACGGTGATTACAGACTCAAAATGTATCATACCTGGCGCGGGAAGTTTTTTCATCAGGACAGTCTCGCGTGCAGGGGAGGATCTATCTCTTTCACCGTGCCTGTGCTCAGGATCGAGGATTCCCATGCAGGATATGTGGGACAGGACGTGGCCTTCATCCTGGAGCGGCTGAGGGCGGGAAGCACGGACCGGTAGCTTTCAAGTGACACTCTCCGGCAGCGATCTGCCGGGGAATCTTCGATTGGCAGGGATAAGGAAATGTCCATTCGTTCGCTTACCCCGGGTCAAGCTCCGGGGCGGGCCCAGCGGCAAATCCCGGGGAATGCACCCGGTGTCAGATTGAAGCTGACCGCCGCAAGCTGCTGGGGATCTTCGATCTCCAGGCAAAAATCCGTTAACAGCCGCTCGCTTTCCCCGGGTCAAGCCCCGGGGGATGCGCTCGGTGTCAGATTCCATCCTCCATTCAACCCTTTACGAAAAAGGCCGAAACCGCCTCCTTCCATCCATACGGATCGGCATCCGGAGTTGACCCATGTCCGCTCCTGATCTCCGCTGGTGCCATATGCAGGCCGGCGATTTCCGGGCCCTCGTGAATCAGGCGCTTGAGAGGAAGCGGCAGCTTGTGGAAACCATCCTCTCCGTGCCTGCGGCAGACCGGACATTCGCCAACACCATCGACGCTCTTGCGGACTCGGACGATGTTGTTTCTGATGCAGCGGATATCCTGCAGGTCCTTTCCAGCGTCCATCCGGATGAGGCGGTGCGCAATGCCGCGTTTGAGGAGGCAAACCGTCTCGACGCCGGAAACATCCTGCTCCTCTTCCGGCGCGACCTGTGGCGCGCATTCAAGGAATGGGATGCGACCGGCCGGCAGCCTGAGGATCCGGCGGACGATAAACTCGCCTCAGACACGAGGCTCAAGCTGCGCCGCATGGGTTTTACGCTCGACAACAGGTCCTTCTGGAGACTGAAAGCCATATCCACGGAGCTCGAGCGTCTTCAGAAGGAGTTCGAGCAGGTGATCAGCGAATGGGATGACGGCATTCTGGTTTCGGAACGGCAGCTCAGGGGAATGCCGCAACGGTACATCGAACAGCTTCACCGGACAGAAGACGGCCGTTTCCGCATCTCCCTGGAGGATCCGGACCTGTTTCCATTTCTGAGATGCGCGCACGACGATGCGGCGCGTCGCGATCTGGCGCTGCGCCAGCTCCGGGTGGGAGGGATGGAGAACATGAACCGGCTCGAGCGGATGGTGCAGCTCCGCGGGGAACGGGCCTCTTTGCTCGGTTATGCATCCCATGCGGACTATGCCTGCGAGCTGCGGATGGCGGGCAAAAGCGAGTCCGTGCAGTCCTTCCTGCAGGGACTTCTCACCAGGCTCGAACCGCTTGCGGCCGAAGAGCTCGGCGAACTGATGGAAATCAAGAGAAGGGCGCTGAACCGCAAAAAACCGGCGCCGATTTCTTTTCACGAGTTTGCCTACTGGAGCGAAAGACTGCTGCGCGAGCGGTATGATTTCGATGAGGAGACGGTCAGGCCTTATTTTCCGCTGGAACGGGTGCTGGCCGGCATGTTCGACGTGTTCGGCGAACCGTTCAGGATCCGGTACCGGACCGTGCAGGCAGACACCTGGGATCCCTCGGTGCACACTGTGGAGGTGGCGGATGCCACTTCCGGCGATGTGTACGGCCATATCCTGTTCGACCTGTTCCCGCGAAGCGGGAAGTACGGGTATCCGGCATCGCTGCTCATCCGTGGATCCGCGGATTCCGATCGCGCCGCAGAACCTGTCCAGTCAGTCGTCATCTGCAGCCTGACGCCCCCTCTGCAAGCCGTGCCGTCCCTGCTTTCCCTGGATGAAATCGAGACGCTTTTCCACGAGTTCGGTCATGCGCTGCATGCCGTTTTATCGCCGCACCGGCGGTTGAGCCAGAATGCGTTCGGTGTCGAGCTCGATTTCATCGAGATGACCAGCCAGCTTTTTGAGGAATGGGCATGGGATGCCCGCATCCTGAAGCGCATCAGCGGGCACTGGCAGACGGGCGAGCCGCTGTCCGATGCGCTCGTCAAACGCGCGATCGCGGCCCGAGGGCACATGCGGGCCCAAACCACCATCAACCAGGCGCTGCAGGCTTTCTACGACATGAGCATACACAGCATGCCGGCTGATACGCCTGCGGATAGCAGCGCCCTCGCCCGCATCTTCAATGAAATGGTGTCCCGATACCGTTCAATCGAATTTCCGGAAGAGGCGATTTTCCCGGCCGGATGGTCTCATCTGGCCGATTATGACGCCGGATACTACAGTTACCTCTGGAGCAAGGTGCACGCGCTCGACGTGTTCACTGTGTTCGCCCCTGATCCACTGAATTCGAAAGTCTGCCGTTCCTACCGCTCCTGCGTGCTGGAACCGGGCGCCACGGCGCCGGCGCGCAGGCTTCTGAAACGGTTTCTGGGACGGGAGCCCTCCACAAACGCCTTTATGACTTCTCTCGGCATCACGGAGTCCTGAACGCACGCATCCGGCAAAGCCGGCCATGCGCTTTTCCCGCGGTTGCAGCCCTTCCAGCCCGATGATTTTTCACTTTCCGGCCCCGGCATGAGGGATTTCGGATTTTCTTGATCCGCATCAAGGAAATGGTGGGGAGTATCTATTATTTTATCGTGTCATGGAAACAACAGGGTGATGAATCTGAGAGCGAACGCATTCTCCGGGCTTTGACCCGGGGTAAGCGAGCGCATAAAGATGTCTTTCACCTTACCGATCGAAGATTCTCCGGCGTCTCGGTGCCGGGGAGCTTCAAGCAGGCCGTCTGAACGCCGACGGATTGAATGAAAAGGGAGGACCCATGAAGCCGTTTCAAGTTAAAAACAATGTGACCTGGGTGGGCAAAACCGACTGGGAACTGCGCAAGTTCCACGGCGAGGAATACTCCACGCACAAGGGAACCACCTACAACAGCTACCTGATACGCGAAAAAAAGACTGTGCTCATCGACACGGTCTGGCAGCCGTTCGCCCGGGAATTCGTGGAAAACCTGAAACAGGTCATCCCGCTGGAAAAAATCGATGCGGTCATTGCCAATCATGCGGAGGTGGACCACAGCGGCGCTCTGCCCGAACTCATGCGCCACATCCCGGACAGGCCCGTGTACTGCACGGCCAACGGCGTCAAATCCCTGAAGGGGCATTATCACGCTGATTGGGATTTCCATGTGGTCAAGACCGGAGACCGCCTGCCGGTTGGAGACAAGGAGCTGATTTTTATCGAGGCACAGATGCTTCACTGGCCGGACAGCATGATGACCTATCTGACAGGGGACAACATCGTTTTCAGCAACGATGCTTTCGGGCAGCATTATGCCACGGAGAGCCTGTTCAACGACCTGGCGGATCAGGCCGAGTTGTCCACCGAATGCCTGAAATACTACGCCAACATTTTAACGCCTTTCAGCAAGCTGGTGGCGAAGAAGATACAGGAAGTCGTTTCGCTCAATGTCCCGATCGACATGATCTGCCCCAGCCACGGCGTCATCTGGCGGGACAATCCCCTGCAGATCGTGGAGAAATATACGAAATGGGCCGGGGATTACAGGGAGAACCAGGCCACTCTCGTTTACGACAGCATGTGGCAGGGTACGCGGATCATGGCGGAAGCCATTGCGAACGGAATCCGGGAGGCGGATCCACAGGTCACGGTCAAGCTCTTCAACATCTCGCACAGCGACAAGAACGACGTCATGGCCGAGGTGTTCAAATCGAAACTGGTGGTTTTCGGCTCTCCGACCATCAACCGGGGGATTCTATCCGCCATGGCGGGATTTTTGGAGGAGTTGAGGGGGCTCGGTTTTAAGGGGAAGAAGGCGGCCGTATTCGGCAGTTACGGCTGGAGCGGGGAATCCGTTTCCATGATGAAGGGAATGCTCGAGGCTGCAGGCTGGCCCGTTTATCCCGAGATGCTGAAGGTTCTCTGGAATCCGGATGCGGAGGGGATACGGCTTTCCCGGGAATTCGGGAGGAAGATCGCGAAGGATGCGGCGTGAACCGGGCCGTCCCCGGCATTTGAAAACTGCCACGCATTTTCAAAAGTGCGTGGCAGTTTTTTAGTCTCAATACATCACGCTTTCCCACTGGACGTCGTGAATTTCGTTCGAGGCCGTGGAATGCACCAGCCTGTAATCGCCTGAACCCGTCTCATCCGCGAATACGAACAGGGCGCCCGCCTCGATTTTATTGAACCGCCAGATTTCATACGGCTTGCCCCAGCTCCCCACCGGATTCCGCCGGATTTCATCTGGTTCACCGTAGAGAAGCAGGACGCGCCCCCTGTCCGTTTTCCATCCCGGCCTCCCCAGGGCGGAATAACGGTTTTCCGCAAGACGGATGCGGGAGTAGTATTCTTGCTTCCTTTCATTTTGCGGCGTGAGGACGTCCGGATCCCTTTTTATCCAGAATTCCTCGAGGAATTTCCTTTTGCCTGTTTCGTCGAGCTTTTTGAAAATCTTCGATTCCTCTCCGGTGGCGATGAAGCGGGCGTATTCGAAATGGATGTTGAGGTCCTGTTCATCCAGGCCCAGGAATTCGCGATAAACCGGTTCAGCGGTTCCTGTAACTTGTGGGGATCTGCCCGTGTCCTGCGGCCTGAACACATAAAACGGTTTTTCCGCTTCTATAGAATCCAGGCTCGCGTTGTCCCGCACGTTGATCCTGATCCGGTACACGCCTGTTTCAAAGGAACCCACCAGTGCGTTTCCCATTTCCACGACGGAAGCCGCCATTCTCCGCTTGGTCCTTTCCGGCATTTCGCGAACACAACGGCCCCTGTCGTTCATGAACCGAACAGCCACGCTGTAGGTGGAATCTGCCCCTGGAGATAGGGGGGACAGTCTGTATATCTCCGCATAATAAAACAGGACCGGCAGGGTCGAACCGTACACGGCACCTGGCAGGGGCAGGATGCGGAATCCGTTCTTCACAAAGCGGTCCGCAGCCTGATCTCCCGTGATGGAAGAGGCAAGCTGAATGTCGCTGAGCGAGAGCCCGGTCTCCGGACAGGGGATGTTGATCTCAAAACGTTTCTCCTTTTTGCCCGAACCGGCCTGATCCGTGATCCGCACCAGAACCGTGTAGGAGCCGGATTTTAAAAAAACGGAATGGACCTCGTTTAAAACCTGGCCGGGCAGCACGGATGCCGGGGAATCCGCAGTATCCGTCCTTTCCCAGGATTGATCCAAAACCGTGGAATCGCCGAGCAGGATCCGGACGTTCATCCCGAGCCCGGCCCTGAAGGTAAGGCCGTCCGGGGTATAGGTCAGGCCGCTTCTGGGTACGGCCATGTACAGTTCGAGGAATCCCAGGCCCTGAGACGCCTCGAAACGCGCATAATCCAGGGAAAAATCCATGCCGGATACAGGCGAAACGCAAAGGGCCGCAGTCATCCCCAACAGCAACGGGAGGACGGCGGTTTTCTTGTTTTTCATTGATCCTCTGATGATTTTTTGCCCTCCCGAGTCATGATCACGACAGCCAGGGCGGCCGAAACGGCCACAGACAGGATCGATGCGATCAGGTCGCGGATATCGAATGTATAATGGACCTTCGCAAGAATACCGGGGCGCGGAAGCATTTGAGCCAGTTCGAGTATGATTGAAAGGGCCCCGGTCAGCAGAGCTGTCGTCAGAACCTGCGGTTTACCCGCGCGGGCCAGGATCATGAAAAAAAGCCCGGCAGGCCCGAGCACGCTCGGCGCCAGATCCGTCAAAGGACCCAATGCGGGGACCATCCGCATCAGCTTGACAGGGATGATCAGCAGGAGAAGAACCGCCCCGGCAATGCCCATCATGCGTTTTTTTTTGCTGATCGCAGGAGATTCGGATTTCATGGACACGGATTGTGCTCCGGTCCCGGAGTCCGCCGGCCCCTTCATTTGACGCTGAAACCGTACACGGTCGTGGATTCGTAGAGTTCGCCCGGCCGCAGAATCGTGTTCGGGAATGAGGGCTGGTTCGGCGAGTCCGGAAAATGCTGGGTTTCGAGGCACAATCCGGTGCGATAGCCGTAGGGGATACCGGACTTGCCGGTCAGCGTGCCGTCGAGGAAATTGCCGCTGTAAAACTGCAGTCCGGGCTCTGTGGTCCAGACTTCCATGTAGCGGCCGCTCGCCGGGTCATGCAGGGCGGCCGCAAGCTCGAGCTCCCGTCCCTTGCGGTCCAGCACGAAATTGTGATCGTATCCGCCGCCGAACCTCAGCTGTTCGACATTGACGTCGATGTTGTAACCGATGGGCCGCGGTTCGAGAAAATGGAAAGGGGTGCCTGTTACCGGCATCAGGCTGCCTGTGGGGATCAGGCCTGCATTAACCGGCGTGAAGGACTTGGCATTGATCCACAGGACATGGTCCAGGATGTTGCCGTTTCCCTCTCCGTGCAGATTGAAATAGGAGTGATTCGTCAAATTGACAGGAGTGGGCTTGTCCGTCTTCGCCCGGTATTGGATCTCGAGTTCGTTCGCCTCCGTGAGCCTGTAAACGACCTTCACTTCCAGGTTTCCGGGATAGCCTTCCTCCCCGTCCGGGCTGATCCGGGACAATTCCAGTTCGGGGCATCCGCCGGACAGCCTGGGGGCTGCTTCCCAGATCCTTTCCCCGAATCCCTTTCCTCCGTGAAGATGGCAGGGTATTCCTCCGGGTCTGTTGTTGATGGGAAGGGTGTAGGTGGAATCGTCCAGCGTGAAGCGGCCGTTTGCGATGCGGTTTCCGAAACGGCCGATGATGCAGCCGAAGAAAGGCGAGCGGGTCACGTAGTCTTCGAGGTTGTCAAAACCCAGCACCATGTCTGCAGGGATGCCCTTGCGGTCCGGAACCAGGAGACGGGTGACGGCGCCGCCGTAATTGATGATCTCGGCCTTCATGCCCCGCCCGTTCTCCAGGGTGTAGACGAACACTTCCTCGCCCTGGGGAGTGCTGCCGAATAGCCGCATGCGGATCTCGGCGCCGGTTCCCTCCGCAGCAGTGCAGAATGATATTGGAAACGCGAGCAACAGACAAGACAACATCTTTTTCATGATTTCCTCTCCTTCCATTGCGATCTGCCGAAATCGGAGAAGAAGGCGACCTTATTTCAAAAGGTTATCTTCTTCCCTTCGGTGTACCCCATTCTCCGACTGTTCATATCTTTTCGCTTCTGAGCTTCAGTTCGGATTTTTCCAGTCCCTCTGATTCCGCGGTCAGTTTGATGAGGCCCGGATTTTCCCCGGACTGGACCACGATCAGGCACATGCCGTTGAAGGCTTTACGGTAATCGGCCCTGAAAGGTTCCATGCTCACCGGGTTTCCATTGTCCACGCCCGCGATGCGGCCTTCCCCTTCGACCTTGAAGCGCAAGAGATTGTCCGCGCGGGGGACCAGGGTCCCTTCCTGGTCCAGAATGCGCACGGTGATGAATGAGAGATCCGTGCCGTCCGCAATAAGCATTTGCCGGTCAGCATCCAGTTCGATCCGGTGCGGCGTGCCTGCGGTGCGCAACTCCCGCGTGAGGATTTTCCCGCCTCTGCGCCCCACAGCCTTCAGCGTTCCGGGCTCGAAAGAGACGCGCCATTCCAGATGCATTTGATCCCCGCTTTTCCGCCTGGCCCCGAGCGGCCGTCCGTTCAGGGACAGCTCCACCTCCTCCGCATTGGTATACGCCCACACGTCTATGGAATCGTTCTTCAGCCAGTTCCAGTGCGGGAACAGATGTAGCACGGGCTCGTCCGTCCATTCGCTCTGGTAGAGGTAATAGGCGTCCTTCGGGAATCCGGCGAGGTCGATGATGCCGAAATAGGAACTTCGCGCAGGCCATGGATACGGCGTGGGTTCTCCGAGATAATCGAATCCGGTCCAGATGAACAGGCCGGACACATGCGGGTTCTGCTGCACTGCTCTCAATGCGTCCTCATGCGTGGAGCCCCAGGGCACATGGCAGTTGTCGTACGCCGAGCAGGTCAGGTCCGCGTTCCCCTCGGTGAAGGGCTGGTCCCAGCGCAACGGCCAGATCCGGACGCTGTCCGAAGGCATGTCGTAACTGCCGCGCGTGGCCAGCGAGGAGGTTGTCTCCGATGCGATGCAGGGTTTGCCCGGGTAGGTTTTCTTAAAATTCAGGACCTCCGGGAGATGGTAGTTGATCCCGATCAGGTCCAGGGCGCCGGAACGGATGATGAAATTGGACGGATGGGGATCATTGCATCCGGAGGTCACGGGCCGGGTCGGATCCAGGCTCCTGACCGTAGCGGCAAGTTCCTGCGCGATGGCTGTTCCGGAGGGGTCCCATTGTTCCAGAATTTCATTGCCGATGCTCCACATGATCACACTCGGATGGTTCCTGTCCCTCCGGATCCAGTCTTCCAAATCCCGCCTGTGCCACTCGTCAAAATAAAGATGGTAGTCGTGCGGATTCTTCGCTTTTTTCCACATGTCAAAGATTTCATCCATCACGAGAAATCCCATCCTGTCGCAGAGATCCAGAAGCTCAGGCGCGGGCGGATTGTGCGAGGTCCGGATGGCGTTGCATCCCATTTTCTGGAGCAGTTCGAGCTGGCGTTCCAAACCGCGCCGGTTCACCGCGGAGCCGAGGCATCCCAGGTCGTGATGGTTGCACACGCCGCGCAGCAACGTCCTTTTTCCGTTCAGGAACAGGCCGGAGTCCGGGTCAAATGTGAAGCTCCTGATCCCGAAGGTCGTGGACAGGTCGTCGGTCAGGCGACCGCCGGACAGGATGTGCGAAACCGCCTTGTAGAGGGGTGGCTTTTCCACGTCAGACCAGAGCTCCGGGTCCGGCACTGCGGCATTCTGGGCGATTTCCACAGTCGAGTCCGCGGGCAGGATTTTGGATGTGGACACGGTCGCGACCTTGCGGCCCTTCGGATCAACCAGTTCCGTGCGGAGAACAACGGCCCTTTTCCGTTTCGTTGCGTTCCGCACCCGGATTTTGATGGAAACGGAGGCGGATTTTTCACTGATTTCCGGCGTGGCGATGAACACGCCCCACTGATCGATGGCGACGCTGTCCGTGAAAACGATGCGGACATTCCGGTATATGCCTGAACCCGAGTACCAGCGCGAATTGGGCTGTTTGGAATTGTCCGCGCGCACGGCCAGGATGTTTTCCCGGCCGTCCGGACAGAGGTGGGGGGTCATTTCGTACCGGACCGGGATGTAACCGTACGGCCTTCTGCCGAGGGAATGACCGTTGAGCCAGACCTCCCCGTCCTGGTAGATGCCGTCGAATTCGATGAAGGCAGGGCCTGCAGGCCGCCTGGCGGGT